>JBEKKY010000319.1:0-5973 GCA_050010475.1 Acidobacteriota bacterium
GCCGAAGCATCTGCGTGATAGGCATTCATTCCGAGGATATACGTAGCCATTCAAACCTCGATGATCCGGAATAAAATTCCCGGACATTCCCGCAGCCGCCAGACTTTACTTCCCCCTATAAAATGCGGCAGCAGCGTCCACCACATAATGCCTCTGCGCGTCCGATAGCTCCGGATAGACCGGCAGCGCGAGCGTTTCTTTCGATGCCGAATGCGATCGCGGCAGATCGTCGGCAGTGTAACCGAGCATCCGAAAGCACTCCTGTTCATGTAAGGAGACGGGATAGTAGATCTCGGTGCCGACGCCCGCAGCCTTTAGCGAAGCGTGCAACTCGTCGCGCATCTTGCAGCGAATCACGTACTGGTGAAATATGTGCGACCGATTCGGCAGCACTGTCGGAAGCGTAATTTGCGAAAGAAGACCGGCAGCCCGGAAATCATCTCCATAGCGCGTTGCGTTTTCGTGCCGGGCATTGGACCACTGCCGGAGGTACGGCAATTTCACCCTCAGAATTGCAGCCTGAAGCTCATCCAGGCGGCTGTTGAATCCCACGATCGAATGAAAATACTTTTGATGAGACCCATGAGTTCGCAACAGCCGGACACGTTCGGCAAGCTGAGGGTTCGATGTGATCACCATGCCACCATCGCCGGCGCCTCCAAGGTTTTTGGAGGGGAAGAAACTGAAGCACCCGAAATCCCCCATCGTTCCGGCATTTCGGTCCTTGTAAGTTGCGCCGATTGCCTGGCAGGCATCTTCGACTACCGGCACATTGTGGCGCTCGGCGACGGCCAGTATTTCATCCATCTCCACACATTGACCGTAGAGATGAACCGGCACGATCGCCTTGATGACGGTGTTTGAGGATTTGTGAACCGTCCTGCGGGTTGTGAGGCTGAACGTGCATTCGCGTGAAAAAAATGAAGAGAGCCTTTCAGGATCCATTTCGAATCCGGCTTCTTCGATGTCCACGAATATCGGCCGCGCCCCGAGATTGATAATACTGCCGGCCGTGGCAAAAAAAGTGAAGGGAACCGTTACCACGGCATCCCCAGGACCGACGTCCAAAGCCTTCAGAGAAAGAAGCAGCGCATCGGTGCCGGATGCGACTCCTATCGCGAACGGGACCCCGCAGAATTTTGCGATTTCCTCTTCCAAAGCGGAGACCTGATCTCCGAGAATAAACCGCTGGCTCTCCAATACATCATCTACAGCAGCCCGGACTTTGTCCTTGATCGTTGCGTACTGAGCCCGCAAGTCCAACAGGGGCACATTCATGCCACACCTCCAGCCAAAGGATCATACCATAGCTATCCTGCGCGCTGAGTCAATAGATGGAAAAATGGGGACGCCTTCCTATTTCGCCTGACCGACATCACTGAATCGGTGGCAAGAATGCGAAATAGGGAGGCGTCCCCATTTTAGAATTGCCCGTCTTTTCCCAGCTTGGAGCGGAAATACTCTATGGTTCGGCTTAAACCTTTTTCCAACGAAATTTTGGGAGCCCAATCCAGCAATTGCATTGCGCGAGTGATGTCGGGACGGCGCACCTTGGGATCGTCCTCCGGCAGCGATTCAAAAACGATCCGGCTGCGGGAGCCTGTTATTTCGATGATCTTTCAAAGGCTTTCCCTGAAGGGCCTGGACTACAAAGTTGGATACGACTCTGCCGTCGTGGGGGCGCATGCGCGGACCATAGGTGTTAAAGATACGGGCAATTCGCGTGTCGACTCCGTGATATCTGTGATAGGCCATAATCAGCGCCTCCGCAAATCGCTTTGCTTCATCATAGACGCCGCGCAAGCCGATGGGATTGACGTTTCCCCAATAAGTCTCCGGCTGCGGGTTTACCAGAGGATCGCCATACGTCTCGGAGGTGCTCGCCATAAGGAACCGCGCCTTTTCATGCTTCGCCAGCCCGATTGTTTTATGCGTTCCCAGCGCGCCGACCTTCAAGGTCTGAATCGGAAGCTCCAGATAATCGCGAGGACTCGCGGGGGAAGCGAAATGCATGACGGCATCCACAGGTTGGCCGATAAAAATATATTCCGTCACGTCATGCTTGTAGAATCGAAACCGTTCATGCCCCAGCAGATGAGAAATGTTCTCCACCGTCCCGGTTGAAAGGTTATCAAGGCAAATCACTTCATTCCCAAGCTCCAGCAGGCGATCGCACAAATGACTCCCAAGGAATCCTGCGCCGCCTGTGATGACAATTCGCATTCTCACCTCCTAAGCCAATCATATCATTAAAACGGTGACAGCCACCGATGTCCGCATGGGGACATCGGTGGCTGTCACCGTTTTGCGATGGATTTGTAGTACTCCTCCACAAGCTTCTGATAATCGCTGGGCGCCTCGTTATCTTCTGCGAAGAAGTACTGATCTCGCTGGTTCAGCCGCTCCAGATCCCTGGCCAGATCAAACTCGACCTTTTGCATATAGTCGAGGGCGCTCTTTAGCCGCGCCATTTGCTCCGGGCTTCCGTCGTTCGTGTAATCGCCTGCCCGCCGCAGGGAATCAATCACTTTGTCCAGGTTTTGCATTTGCGTGGAGTTGCGGTCGAGCAACGGACGCAGTTGTTGGGCATCGGCCAATCGCTGGCGGAGTTCGCTGTTCGACTGGCGTTCTTCTTCATTCCTGCGCGCGCCGATTCCGGCCGGTGCACCCGCAGCATCAGGATTCGAACCTGGCGTGCCGACTTGCGGATTTTGTCCGGTTGCTCCTCGCGCGCTCTGTCCACCTTGCGGTTGGCGCTCGCCCTGACCTTCAGCCGATTGAGACTGACCTGCCCGGTTTTGTCCCTGCCCTTGCGGCTGCGCCTGCTGGCCCGGCTGACGGCCCAAACGTCCCTCAGGGCCACGCTGCTGCGTTTGAGCTTGCCCCATACGCTGTTGCATCGATTCGAGGCCCTCGGAAAGCTGCCTGGCCCGGCTGGCGGCTTCTTCAAGTTTGCCTGCCGGCGTCTGCCCGATGCTGCGCCGGGCTGATTCGAGCTGCCGGTTTAACGCTTCCAGTCCATTTCGAATGTAATCCTCGCGCGGCTTCAGGGTTTCGTAATACCCGTTCTGAATCATAGCGCTTCCGCTCATGATGCGTTCCGGAAGTCCGCTATCCTGGATGGAGCCTGCAGCTTCGGCAAGCTTGTTGCTGGTTTCCTTCTGTGTTTTGCGCGCCTGTCGCGACATATCCTGGATTTGGTTCCCCAGATTCCTGACGCGATCGGCCAGCGCGTTCTTTCGGGATACCAGATCATCCCTGAATTGATTGTCCGCTTTTCCGGAAGCGCCGGATTGCGGCTTCTCATTCGTCAGCCTTTCGATTCCCTCCTGAATTCGATTCTGCTCTTCAACCAGTTTCCTGGACTCATCAACCGCCTGATCCAATCCTTTGCGGAGGCCGGCTTCCTGTCCCCTGGCGAGCTGCTGCGCCGCATCCTGCAGCTGCTGCAGCGCCCGCATTCCCTGAGCGCTTGCTTCCGCACTGCTCTGCCGCCGGGAATTATCGAGAGCTTTCTTCATTTCTTCAATCGCCTTCTGCAGCCGGCCGCCGGCCTCACCGATCTGGGGAGAACTTCGTTCCCGCGATAATCTTTCCAACTGCCGGCGCAGTTGTTCCGCCTGCTCCATCAACTGCTGTTGGCTCTGAGCGCCACCTCTGCCGCCCGAAGAGGGAGCAGTCATCCCCTGCAGATTTCGCATGGAGTTACGTTCGTTGAGCTGTTGCTGCCGTTGAGCAAGCTCCTTCAGTCTCTGCAAGGCCTCGTCCAGCTTCTGGTCGCGAGCCTCCTGTTCTCCTTTCTGCACCGTTTCGTACTGGTTTTTGAGCTTGTTCGTTTCCAGCTCAAACAAATCCGCGAGATCCTCGGCGTTCTTTTGAGATCCTCTGCCGGAGCCGTTTTGTGCGAATGAAACCTGGATCTCCCGGAAAAGACTCTCCGCCCGCATGAGCTGCTGAAGCGATTTCTGTTCCTGCGGCATCGCGCTGTCAGGCTTCTGTGCGCCAAGATCCACCGCAGCTTTCTCCATCTCCTTGATGGCACTCTCCAGGTATTCTGAAAGCTTGCTGAAACTTTCGCTCAATTGAGCGGCGCCGCGCCTCTGCATCCGGTCCACCACGTTTTGTGCCTGCGCCCGCAGACGGCTCTGCACAAGCGCAAGAGACTTCAGACTGTCCAGGTATTCCTTGGCCGGCATTCGGTCTTTGTCGCGGATCAGCTTGAAGGTCGCGCTGATAATTTCCTTCTCCTGAACGCTGAGGGTCTCCTGATCTTCCCCTCCCTGCCCTTTCCCCTGCGCTCCCTCCTGGTTTTGGACGTACCTTTGTTCGAAGGGCCGGATCTGGATGAAATAGATATCGGAGCTCGACACTCCCGGTCCCGTAACGTCGTTGTTATCCCATCCCTTTCCGTAATAGGAAATGACATCCCCGGGCTGCAATCCGAACTCCTCGAGGAAGAATGTATGCGCGCCGGAGACCGAGGTCTGCGGAGGTTTCCCGCTATAAAGGTTCACGGCCTGCTCCGGTCTGCCGTTCACCGAAAAGTGGAGCTCCAGCTTGCGCATCCCGATATCGTCTTCAGCTTTTATTTCCGAAAACACTTCCTCCACATTGGTCGCGCGCACATCCCGCATGGGCCGGACGATGGTAACTTTCGGAGGGGAATCCTCGATCGCCTCCACCTCGTATTCCGGTGAGCCGGGATGATTTTTCCCGCGGGCCTCCGAGATCTGAACCACATACGATCCCGAGCGGCGAAGCGCAAAGTTTCCCGCGAAATCCTGCGCGCCGGAGGGCGCGAGATCGAGAGTGGATTGATCGTCGAAAAGAAGGCGAGCCGATTGCGCTGGACGGCTGAGATGAACCTGGAGATTGACCTTTGTGCCTTTCAACGCCGAGATGTCCCCTTCGTTATGCACCGCTTTGGGAGCCATTCCGGTATAGGCCGGAAAAGTATAGGCAAGATCGATCGTCTCAACTTTGGCCAGATCCAGAACTCTGAGCGAGTAGATTCCGGACCGCACCCCTTTGGATTCCACGTAATAGCGAAATGAATTCCGAACATCGATCCACAGATACTGGAAACTGCTGCCGCGTGGATCCGGTTCCATCGACAAAGCATTCCAGGTGTTGGACGCCTCAGGTTGCACGTACAACCGGACTTCGGGAGAGTCAAATCCGATGAGTTGTGCGCGAACCTGTTGATCCGAACCTTTGGGAATTTCAATATCTCCCGGAGTGATCTTGATCATCATGGATGAGCCGAGAGAAGCCTCGGCCCAGGGAACATATAGATGACTGAACCCATACGGGAAAAATGAAGGCCCCCAGTTTAAAAGACCGAATAAGCTAAGGCAGGCTGTGATTCCAAGAACACCAAACGACAGCAGACGTCTGCGGTTCAGGAATATGGAAAGATCCACGCGACTGGTTTTGTCCAAGGCGTCACGGATCAGCAAATCGATCATCCCGGAAGACGCCGGATTCTGTGCGCCAAATTCAATGGCAGCCACCAGTCGATCTTCGAGCTGCGGATAATTCTCCTCGACGTACTGAGCGACCTGCACGTCGCTCACATGCGCGCGAAGCGGTAAATACAGAAAATACCCGGCTACAAAAAGGACCGTGCCACCCGCGAGCAGCCGCATTAGCCAGACCGCTGCCGGCCGGAAGCCGAAGAGATCAGCACCCCAGACACCTAAAAGCAAAAGAGCAATTGCCGAAACCAGGAAAAGCGAGATCCCCTTGACCAGAACCTGAGAACGCCATTTTCTGCGCACCTGCCTCACTCTTGCCAGGAGACTCTCGTAGGAATTCATATCACCTCCGAATCAGGCCAAACTCTTGGAGCATTAAAGCGGGTCGCGGTAGGGACGGCGATTACTCGCCGCCCCCCGCACAGACCCGTGCTCGCGGCACTACCGCACACGGTTCCCACCTTGGATTCATGGCGGCAGGAGAACCCATATGGTT
>JBEKKY010000320.1:0-8705 GCA_050010475.1 Acidobacteriota bacterium
CAAAAACGCTATGGAGCGCCGAAGGCGCGGCACTTGAACAAGCGCTTTTCTGCCGCGCCTTCGGCGCTCATCTTTAATGTTCACTTAATCCCGGCCTGACGGCCGGGCCTACTTCACTATCGGTCCTTCGGACCTGGACGTCATGCGATCCCGTATCCTATCGTATAAGTCAACTCTCTTGCGCAACGCGACACTAGGATGCAAGGTTCTTTTTCAAAAAATCGATGATCTCCACCGGGGTAGGATCTATGCCGTTGAGATAAGCCATATAAAGACTCACAAAATCCCCGAGGTACATCGCGGACATCACTCGAGCAAACGGCGACTCTCCCTCGCTCCAGATTTCGTGCAAAGCTCCTGCCTTTCCGGCTATCACATCGCGCGTCAACTCAAACCTGCGTTGAATTTGAGGATGGTCCCCTTTATCCCGCAACAACACCACACCGATTCGACGGAGCACGTCCTCAGGATATTTCCATCCGACCAGTTCGTTGTGGTTCATTTCGGGAAGCGCCTGGTGCATTGCAAGGATCTTGGCATTTTCTTCAATCTGCGTCCGCCAACGGAAGGCCACGGCATCCATCATTCCGCTGGAGCCGTAAACGGCGACCACTTTGTCATGCAGGGAATTCGCCAGAATTTTGGCCGGGTTTTCGCGTTCAGAACTCGCTTTCCCATACCGTTCCCGCAGTTTCGCAAGAAGCAGAACCGCTTCCTGCATCGATGGATCCATATTCGGGAGAATATGCATTTTCTGCAGCGAAACCAGGAGCGCGGTCAACGAATAACCCAAAGCCGCGCGCGGGGGGAGTCCTCCCGGAAGCCGGAGCATCGGAACGCCATCGGCGTTCGCCATAGACTCGAGTTGTCCCCCCGAGGTGATGCATAAAATTGAGGCCCCAACCACGCGTGCTTGCTGGTATGCGCTCAGCGTCTCCTCCGTATTTCCCGAATAGCTGCAGGCGATAACCACCGTTGATGAATCCACGAATCCGGGCAGCCCGTAATCCCGGTTGACAATCAGCGGGAGGCGCAGCCCGGACCCGGCAATCGAGCGAACAAGGTCGCCACCGATCGCAGATCCGCCCAGCCCCGCCACAACAACAACCCTCGCGTTTCCAGGCTCGCGAATTTGGAGATCGCGCGCGGTCTTTGCGGCAGTCTCGATCTGTTCCGGAAAAGACTCCACCAGCGAATACATCGATTGCGGATCGACGGACATCCATCGATCCGGTTGGTCGAGAATCGTCATAGCATCCCTCTGGTTACAATTGCAGGAGATTGAAACACTGCTCGCGGAATCCGAAAATTTCAAGCGGTTTTGTAAAGAAGAGATCGGCCCCCGCATTCAGGATTCGCTCTTTAACGGCAGGATTATGATCGCCACTGATAGCAACGATCTTTATGTTTTGAGTGCTGGGGCTTGACTTGAGCTTTTGGCATACATCGTAGCCATTCATCTCCGGCATCATGATGTCCAGGATCAAGAGATCCGGCTTGGTTTCTCCAATCGTCAGAAGAGCATCGACTCCATTTTGAGCTCTCGCCACCTTCACTTCGTCATCGCCCGATCGCATAAGGGATTCCAGCATATCCAGAATGTCGATCTCATCGTCGGCAATCAAAATCAGGGGAGGCTCTTGGGAAAGATCTGCCGGGAACGGCATCCCGAACTCTTTCATAAAAGAGACCAAATCTTCGCGCCTGACTCTCCGATGACCGCCGGGAGTTTGAAATGCCCTCAGCTTCTTCCCCTTGACCCAGTTTTGAACCGTGGTGGGATTGACCCCGCAGATCTGGCTTATTTCGAAAGTTGTAAAAAAAGACTGGCGCGCCATACGGATAACGTATCAATTCAAAGTTCGGAGATCTGGGATTTGCAAATTCCCGACACACCTTCACCAAAAGTTTAGATTATCTCTGAAATTTTGGACGCGTCAAGCTATTCCGCGGCATTGGGGCTCCGCAAGATACTTTCTATCTAGGCGCCTGTCCGAGAATTGGAAGGGGTCGCGTTCCTGGCTTGGAAGGGGCAGATGCAAGGCGGCGCGACGCCTAATGCCGCATAGTTTTTGGTATTTGAGGCCCGAAGGGCCGCCAGTTGCTAGGCCCGGCCGTCAGGCCGGGATAGAATTGGAAAGAAACAGAGCGCAGAAGGTGCGGCACTATGGGCGCTGCAAGTGCCGCACCTTCGGTGCTCTAGCGTTTTTTATCCCTTTCCCCGGCCTGACGGCCGGGGCTATTTCACTGGCGGCCCTTCGGGCCTCGTGCATACGCATTGATGCAAAAACTATGCGGCATTAGGCGAGACGCCGGCGCTCCCGGCAAAAAAATGACAATCCAAGCGTGACATGACACTAGCCTTCGCGATTGCGCTGACGTTCGTCAGATCCCATTATTTTGGCGATAATCATGGTCATATCATCTTCCCGCTCATCGGCAAAACTCCATGAACTGACCTGCTGAACGATCAGGTCCCTCATCCCCTCTGCAGAGAGATGGCGATTTTCCCGAACCAGCTGGATCAGGCGATTCTCCCCGAATTCCTCCCCATACTCATTAACGCATTCCACAATTCCGTCGGTATAGGCAACGAGAAGATCTCCACTTTTCAAACAGATCGTTTCCTGATCGTATTTGGAATCGTCAAAGATTCCTACGACAGTCCCTCCCACGGCCAGGCGCCGAACGCTCCCATTTTCAAAGTACAGGGGAGGATTGTGGCCGGCGTTGCAGTAGGTGAGTGTTTGCTGCGGTTCGTTGTACAGAGCGTAGAAGAAGGACGCAAATTTGTTTGCAGCGGTATAGCTATAAATCTGATGGTTCAATTTCTCGACCAGCGCTGCCACGTTGTTGTCACCGGTGGTGCCGTCGTGTTTACGCAAATTCAGCACGTTGCTTCTTAAGGTAGCCTGTAAATTGGTCATCAGCAACGCTGCCGATATTCCTTTCCCGCAGATATCTCCCAAAGCCAACCCGAGCTCGTCCATTCCTAAAGGAAGGAAATCGTAATAATCGCCGCTGACCGTTCGCGCCGGAAGGCAGATGCCGGCCAAATCCAAACCGTCCATTTTGGGAGCACTGTCTGGAAAAAGTCTCTCTTGAACCTCCTTGGCGATTTCGAGTTCGCGCTCAAGCCTTTCCTTTTGCACTCGTTCTTTGACAAGATCCTGTACATATTCCGTCATTTGGTTAAAAGAGGCGGCGAGGGCTCCCAGCTGGTCGTCCGACCTGACCACGATTCGATGACTGAAGTCTCCGCGCTTTATGAATTCCGTTCCACGGTCCAGGCTGTGAACAGCGTTGGTTATCGACTTGGTCAACAGAATTCCGATTATCATGGAAGCAATCTCTACGATCAGGAAGAAAACCACTATGGTTTCCAGCACACCGAGAATTCTCGTTCCGACGGTATTCTCTGACCGGAAGAGATTCTGCATCAACTTCGATGTCGACAATTCCACCAGAAGAACATTGGACGTAGCAGAACTCGTTTCCATCCCGGTTGACCATAATGTGGGGAAGAGTGCGATAGACCAGGGCGAGCCCGCCGGCTTCTGCGCCCTTTCCGGCTCGTAAGTTGTGTCGATAATATTTTCGGGAACCAGGTCCGAATTCTGAAGCATCAACCCGGCGCGCTCGACATGTGCTGCAAGCCAAAAATCCTGGCCCAAGGCAGCCTTCAGCCTTCCCAGAAAGTAGTGATCGAAGGGCACCGACACCTCAAGGCTGAACTGGAAGTCGGGCCGAATGTCGCTGGTAACAAAGCTTTTGATAAACAGCCTAGGTTTTTGTGCATAGGATTGTGTGTCATCGATCACCAGACCACTGAATTCCCGGTCGGCGAGCCAGCGTGGGATCGTGTATCCGTTCGGAGATCTTGCATCGGAGCTCTGATTGATGTAGGTGACTATCCGGTTTTTCGTCGGATCCTGAAAGCTGAAAATTATGGAAGCAGAAGGATAGGCTCCCAGGAGATATTTGGCATCTGCGTCCAGTTCCTCTTTCAAGGCCTCCAGGCGTGGGGAAACATTTCCCACCATCATTTCCTGCAATCCTTCCCGCAAAGAGAGGTTGAAAGAATGGATTTGAGCCGCATGAATTCCGATCTGGTTGGAGATGAGGTAAACGCTTAGCTGATAATAGAACAGAAGAGCAGAAAACCAGAAAATGGAAATCACAAGGAAAACAGGAATGGCGCCGATGAAAATATGGGCCAAAATCAAACGCCGCCGGATCTTCCACAGAAGCCGGTTCCGTATCCCCCTAGATAGTTTCAAAACGTAATAGATTGCTGGAATTATCGAGAGGATTGTTGCCACAAGGTAGAGGAAAAATAACAAGTCGGGAGAGGCGACACGCAGACGTATGATCACCAACCAGAAGGCAAGGAGCACGATGGTGAAAATACCCATCCGCGATTTTGGCAAAAACCGCCTCACCGATCCCCCCATTATACAGAGCGTCCTAAATAAATGCGCATGTCGTTTGAGGCCCGAAGGGCCGCCAGTGAGTAGCCCCGGCCGTCAGGCCGGGGTAAAGGATATGACGAAATTGAGCGCCGAAGGTGCGGCACGTGAAGCGCCAATGGTGCCGCGCCTTCAGCGCTCTATCGCTTCGCAAGCCTATCCCACATGCTGCTTGTTTCAATTCGTAATTCGTAACTCGGATTTACTGCTTTCCGCGCATGAGCAGAACCACGGCGCGATCCATATTGAAGATTCTTTGTACGACCGCCTTAAGATCCGGTTCATTCACGTCCTGCAAGCCCGATGGGAAATTTCGATATTCTTCAATTCCCTTTCCCGCCAGCGCGTTCTCGGTGATATCGCTAATCTGAGCTGAGCGAGCCTGTTGCCGAATTGCATAACCTCCGACCGCTTCGTTTATTGCTGATCTGAAATCACGGTATGTGATCGGGCTTGAGCGTATTCGCTGGATCTCCTCTCGCACAGCGCTGAGAAGTACATCTGCGCTCTCCGGATTTGCAGCCGCACGGATTATCAGGCTGCCGCCGCGCAACCGCGGATCATAAGAGACCGACACTGCATACGCGGCTCCCAGCCGGTCTCTCAGCTCCTGGGAAAGCCTGCCGGGATCTCCGGCATAACCTTGAATCACCGTCGCTGCATATCGATCCTCATCATCCTCCGGCGGAGCTTGAAATCCAACTAAAATCAGGCTTTCACTCCTGTCCCATTTCTGCTCTTCCGTTCTCCCTTCTTCCAGGGGCTTTACAAACTCTTCAGGAATTTTCGTCTCCTGGAAACGAGAGCCGCTGAAACGCTGAACGAAAACTAAAGCAAGGCTCGTGCCCTGGGTATCCCCAATAAGCGTCACCACAGGTTTGCGGTTTTTCACGTTCGATTCATACCAGGCTTTGAGAGACTCGGGCGTGATTGCCGCAATGCTTCCTTCTGTTCCATCACGAGCGAGAGAATAAGAAAAATTACCGAACAAGGCCCGGTTTGCCAGTTCTATTGCGAATGCGTCGGAGTTTTTGTCGGAAAGGATCTTGGCCAACTGTATCTCTTTCTGCCTCTTCACTTCCTCTTGGTCGAGGTTGGGCGATTTGATCGTATCAAGCAGAAGCGTGAACGCCGGCTCGAAATTTTGCGACAAAGTGGAAAAATAAAACCCGAAATAATCGTCCGTAACAACGGGCTGCACCTGGCTGCCATAAACCTCGAGTTGACGATAAAACTGCTTGACGTTCTCCCCGCCCCTGAGCATCAAACGCAGCAAAAGCTCCGTTATTCCTGCATTCTCCTTTCCCTCCTGAGATTTCCCTCCCGGGAAGAAAAGACCCATTTCGATCAAAGGGCTCGTATGGTCCTCACGAATGAACAAGTCTGGTCCGCGTAGAATGGATGCGACCTGAAAAGGATTTCGGGTCTCGCTGAACTTGAACCCGCCGCCCTTTGGGGGAATCTTGACGGCCAGAATTACTTCCCTGTCGCGTATCGCCTGTTCCTGGTCCGCTGAAGGAACCAACAAGGACTCGAAAGTCTTACGAATGCCTTCGGCAGTTACCTGCCTTTCCTCGCCGGAGGCGGGGAGGTATTCCAGCAGCGAGCAATTTCCCAAACGCAGGTATTTCGCAGCCACACTCTTTACGTCCGCCGCCTTTACCTTTCTCAGGTCGGCTATATACCGGTCCATGCCCTTCCAGTCTCCCACGGATTCGAAGCGGTAGAGCGCGAGCGCTCTACCAGTCACCGTTTCAAGGCGGGACCAATGAACTCTCTCCAATTGAGCAAAAGCGCGCTCCATGTCCACATCCGAGAGCTCTTCCCGTTTGAGCAGCTCGATTTCGGTCAAGATGGCAATCTCGCTTTTGTCTATGTCTTCGGGCTTAACTCTTGCCTGTATCGAGAAGCATCCAAATTCCGAATAGGATGACAGTTTCGTTTCAGAAGACAGGATCACCTTTTTTTGTTCGCGCAGGCGTGACTCAATAACGGAACCATCCCCTAATCCCAAAACAGCACTGAGGACCTCCAGTGCTCTATAATCGCCATTGCTTTCAGGAACAGCACGAAATCCAAAGAACAGATGCGGAACTGAAACATTCCCCCGGATTGCGCTGTATCGAAACCCATTTGGGATTGTTGACGGAGGTGTCGGGGCAGGTTTTGCGGTCGGAACCGCAGATTTTATATACAGCCGGACGACCTCGTTTAAAACCTCACTCGCCCCCACGTCGCCCGAAACAACCATCATCATTCCTGCAGGGACATATTGCGCCTTATAGAAGCCGGCGAGCGCCTCCGGAGTGAAGTTGGTCAAACTCCCGAAGTTGATGCTGTCACGTTTCCCCATTCGCGGCTTGTTGAATGCCAGTTCGAGAAGTTTTTCACTTCCGAATTCTCGAGGATCGTCCAGTACTGCGCGTGCTTCGCCCTGAACGAGTTTCCATTCCAATCCTATGTCGTCCTGGTTGAATGAGGGATTCAGAATCGCCTCTGCTTGAGCCTCCAGCGCTCTCTTCCACTGATTGGATGGTGCAACCACTTCAAACATTGTTCTTTCGTAATCGGTTGTGCTTCGCAGAATTCCGCCCAGCGCCTGTATTTTTTGTCGAAAGGTTCCGCTGCTCTTGTCCGATGTCCCGCGCTGGATCAGAGAAGCTACCAGCAGTGTCATTCCCGGGCTCTGCGCCGGATCAGTTAGAGATCCTGCATGCACATAGACCTGGATCGAAACAACAGGCTGTGCCTTGAATTCGTTGACCAGAACCGTCATTCCGTTTTTGAGCACTACCTTGGTTACATAGGGGGTCTCCTCGTAAGTTTTGACCTGTTGCAGGAAGGGAGCTGATGGACGGGCTGTGGGCGGCCTTTGTGGCGCCTTGCGCGTCTGGGGAAAACAGTTCGAGATGCCAATCAGGATGATAAGTATAAGGATGCTCGGGATACGGATCCCTTTATCCATGAGCTCTTCTCCTACACTAGTCTCGACTATCGCTGGGCCTTGCGGCTATGCAGGCAAGCAGCATAGCCGCCAAGGAGAGTGCAATTGCTCGTCGGCCGGTATTCATATTGTCCCCGGGCAAATCCTGGGAGATGGTATACGGCTAAACATTTGGCAGCCGACATGCCTTTGTCGACAGGATGCAATGCGGCAGAGATCTGCCGTTATTTCCCGCATTTGCTAGTGCAGGAGGTCATCCAGGTTGACCGCTTCCGCGTGGAATCTAGTGACAAATGCCTGCGCTCTTGCAGGATCTTTGAAGGCAACGATCCCTCCATTTTGGGGGGTGCGCAGCTTATCAGAGTGCACTAACTGAACTTCTTGAATAGGAAATAGCGTCCTGGATTGTGCATCCGTCGCGTAAATAGCCAGTATGTTTTTCCTCCCCAGCTTTTTCGCGTCGGCAATCAGGCAACTGATATCGTCGAACTTGCGCGGAAAGCCGTTGTTCGCAACCAATTCAGCCGCAAAGGTGACATCGGTTATCGGCGACTTGCAGTGAAAGCAGACGTCGTTGGACGTTATATTTGAAGGCTTAACGGGTGTTTTTTCACACGCTCCGCAAGAAAGAAGCGTACACAGAAGGGAGAAATAGAAGACGAGACGTACGCCATTCGGTTGATTCCTGCCGCAGAAAGCATGAATTGGATTCATAGGAATACCTCGATCACCTGGATGGTTTTCTCTGATGGACGCATTATAGTTCATTCCCTTCGTAATGGCACGCGCGACAGCGTGACCGGTTTCGATTTGTTTTGTGTTTCAACCTAAACGGCCTTGAACTGCAAGAGCTAATGCGCTATGATGCCTCGCCCTCGATAAGGTGGGGTCGTAGTTCAGTTGGTTAGAACGCCGGCCTGTCACGCCGGAGGTCGCGAGTTCGAGTCTCGTCGGCCCCGCCATTATATCTAATGGCTCCCATCCTCATCGGCAAGCGCTCCTATAGTTTTGCCAATCACGTATGCCTTGACGAATTCCTAGCTGCAACAATTTGAACGTATTCTATCCCCCCAAATAGCTCCCTTGAGATTGAAGAGCGGTAAGCAGGGCGATATTCTTGCGCTTAATGGGATATTTCCAAGAAATTCAAAAGACCGTGTCGAAGATACCCAGGGGAAAAGTGGCAACCTACGGCAGCGTAGCGCGAGCGGCGGGATACCCTGGAACCGCACGCCAAGTTGCGTGGGCCTTACGCGCCCCCGATGCGAAAAGGCTTCCCTGGCATCGAGTAC
>JBEKKY010000321.1:0-4612 GCA_050010475.1 Acidobacteriota bacterium
GAGCCCCTGTGCGGATGGTTCCTGCTTCTTTATAAAATCCAGCAGTTGCTCCAGACGATTCTTTATCAGGATGTGGTAGTCGTCTCCCCAGGCATAACGGCTGATTTTTCCTTTCAATGGCTGATTGGTAAGCTCCTGTCCCGTGTGGTAATTCATTGCCAGCACCACCATAGAACGGGCGCCGGCAAGGACCAGCCTGGGATCCATGCGTTTTGGAAGCTGGCGTTCGAGGTAGCGCATTTCTCCGTACATTCCATCCCTCAACCATTTTTCAAAACGCTCAGGTTCAGGAAGAAGGCGTGCAGACGTTATGCCGGTCTTGAAAAATCCCAGGCGGCGGGCCTCCTCGCGGATACGGGAGGAAGAAATCGAACCAGGTACCATATTGATAGCCAAAATGGTACCTCACAAAAGAGGAACCGGAAACGGAAAACAGTGAACCCTATTTCTTAAATGTCTGGCACAGAAACGGCAGTGTTTCGTCCAGATGAGCCGAAATCAGGGCCCATCCATGCGGTTCTCCCGGATGAACCTTGAATATATGGGGGAAATTCTCGTCTGTCAGAATTCGATCGAGGGCCTTGCACCCCTCATCGAGATGAATCATCGGGATGTAACGATCGTCGGTCCCGTAATCAAAATAGATTTTGAGCCCGTCGAGTTTCCGGTTCTTTGCCAGTGCCAGCGGATTGTTGGCGTCCCACAAATCCTGCCGTATCGGATCACCGAATATCGGGGTCAGCATATTGACAAAGAACGAGTAAAACCGGGAGGTTTTTGTCTCGTCCGAGAGCGCAAACGGATTGGATCCCGGGAAAATAATTGGGGATTGGCCGGCAACGGAAGCATAGCGGTCAGGATATTTCATGGCGATCTTCAAGGCTCCGTAACCGCCCATGGACGTTCCGGCAATTGCCCGGTTCTCCCGCCCTTTCCGCGCGCGGTAATGCGTCTCCATATAGGAAATGAGTTCCTGGGTCAGAAGGTCCTCATATCGCTTGGACCCGTCGATATAGTTGCAGTAAAAACTGTTGTCCCCGCGAGGGTGCACCATGACGAACTCCGGGAGCTTTCCCGAGAGCATCATCTGTTCAAGCGAATTTTGAAGCTGTCCGTAACGTTCGACTGTCCAACTCGTCTCGTCATTATTCAGGCCGTGAAGGAAATAGAGCACTGGGTATGTGCGGGAGGGATCCTTGGCATATGAGGGGGGAAGGAAAACGCTATAGCGCTCGGACATCCCGAGGCTTTGAGAGTCAAAGGATTTGAATTCTATCGTGGAGCCGCCGGGAAGCGAAATGGGGCTGAGATCAGTACGGCGGCGATCTTCATTGAACTGAGCCTGAACGAATGTACTCAAGGTCAGAGAAATGACGGCAATACCTGCAACGAGAAGAAGAGAAAACCAGCGCATACGATCAAACTGAACCATTCATCCCTCCGCCCTTTAAGATACCTCATGATGGTGTTATGCATTTCAAGGATCACCATTATTCTCCCATATCGATCTCGATCCGGATCACGCCATTGGGATCTGCCATTTTGAGGTGGCGGATCATTCCTCGAATCGTATCCAACACGATAATCCGGGAGAAGCCGTGGCTCATATCCAGGGAGACAGGAGTCCGGTTGACCTCGATGTGAACGGATTCTCCATCGAGCTCATATTTCAGAGAATTGACGGGCTGTGGAATTTTGAGCGAATGGGCAATGCCTGCGCAGACGTTTCCAACAAATTTCCCGATGAAATGGGTGAGAGGCGCTTCAATGTCGTTACTATACATACGAATTCGCATGACCATGCATATTATCACAGCATCCGTCCGATATGGATTATGTCAAGATCTGTTCGCAAACTACCCTTTGATTTGAAGGATCACAAATTGCCCTTCGGGGCCTTCTTTGATAGGATGCTGTACTTCTCAAAGGATTCCATAGGGAGGCGCATTGGTCATGGAGAAAATGGTCGTAACGGGAGGGGCGGGATTCATAGGCTCCAATCTTGCTGAGCATCTCTTAAGTATGGGCTTCTCGGTTACCGTCATCGACAACCTCAGCACTGGCAGAGAACAGAATCTCTCCGGCTGGTCGGAGAAGGCGGGGAAACTATTTCAGTTTTTGCGGGCGGACATCAACGATACCGATCAGCTGCAGCAAGCCTTTACCGGCGTTTCGTACGTATTTCATCTTGCTGCCATACCCTCGGTGGCTCGATCGATCGAGGATCCCGCGCTCACGCAACTCGCAAATATCAATGGAACCCTTTCCGTTCTAACCGCAGCACGCGAGGCCGGAGTCAAGCGGGTCATTGCCGCTTCCTCTTCCTCGATATACGGAGACGAGCCGAACCTGCCGAAAAAGGAGGAGCGTGTTGGACGTTGTCTCTCGCCATATGCTCTCAGCAAATTTGTCACAGAGGAGTATTGCAGGCTTTTTTGGGAGCTTTACCGTTTCGAAGCGGTTGCTTTGAGATATTTCAACGTTTTCGGGCCCCGGCAGGATCCGAATTCGCATTATGCCGCCGTGATTCCCCGATTCAGCACCCGAATGCTTGCCGGCTTGCCGCCGATTGTTTACGGCGACGGGGAGCAAACGAGGGACTTCACCTTTGTATCGAATGTAGTGGATGCTAACTGGAAAGCAGCCACAAGTCCGAATGTGGCGGGGCAGGCCTTCAATATCGGATGCGGCCTTCGAACAAGCTTGAATCAACTGATTGGGATCTTGAACAAGATATTGGGAACTCAAATCAAGCCCATCTATGAATCCGCTCGCCAAGGAGACGTTCGAGATTCTCTGGCCGACATCGGGAAGGCCCGAACCATGGTCGGGTACTTTCCTGTGGTTTCGCTTGAAGCCGGTCTCGAGCGTGTCGTGAATTGGCATCGTCGCTGACCTGCACGTCGTTTTTCGGTCTTTGACCTGAAGAACCATACGGGATCCAATGAACAGATTATCGGTCTGCATCATTACGCTTGACGAGGAGCGCAATATTCTCCGGGCGTTGCGTTCAGTTCAAGAAGTTGCCGATGAGGTTGTGGTTGTGGATTGCGGGAGCAAGGATCGAACCAGGGAGATGGCGCGGGAATTCGGAGCGAATGTGATCGTGCATGCCTGGTCCGATTTTGCGACCCAGAAGAATCTTGCGGCCGGCGCCGCGAGGCACGATTGGATTTTGTCGCTCGATGCCGACGAAGAGTTGAGTCCCGAACTGCAGAACTCGCTCCGTGAATGGAAGGTCCAAAAGCCCGAATTCGACGTCTATGAGTTTGCCCGGCGCGCCTTATACCTGGGCGGCTGGATTGCACATTCCGGTTGGTATCCAGATCGTCAGCGGCGGCTTTACCGCCGAACGGCAGCGCAGTTTTCCGGAATTATTCACGAATCTCTCCGATTCAAGGGCAAACCCGGACGGATCAAAGGAGATCTGCTCCACTACACGATCGGCTCGTTCGCGGAACACGAGGAAAAGGTTGAGCGATATAGTACACTGGCGGCGCAGCAGATGTACGCAGCGGGAATTCGAAGATGGCGGCTGAACCTATGGTTAGCCGCACCCTGGAGCTGGTTTCGGAGTTTTGCTTTGCGCGGCGGGTTTCTCGACGGATATCGAGGCGCTCTGATCTCAAAAATGGCGGGCCGCGCTGTGCGTCTGAAGTATAAGAAATTAGGTTATTTGTTAAGACAAGCTGAAAGACTGGGCTGATAAATGAAAATACTATACGCAGACCTGGAACGCGAATGGCGTGGAGGTCAAAGTCAGGCATTGCTCACTGTGGGCGGGATTAAACAGCAGGGGCAGCAAGTCGATCTGCTTGCGGTGAAGGATTCGCCTCTGGCCGAACGCGCTTCCGATTCGGGGATCAAGGTTCATCAAATCGGGCGACTGGGGATGCGAATACAGGCGGCAGGCGAATTTCGGCGATTAATACCGCGGGGCGGTTACGATCTGATTCATCTCAACGAACCCCATGCGTTGACCTCCGCCTGGCTGGCGAAATCACACAGGAACGTGCCGCTGCTGATTTCACGCCGCATCGGATTTCCTCTGAAGAAAAACCCGCTTTCCCGAGCTCGCTACGCAGCAATCGAGAGGTTCGTCGCGAGCAGCGAAACGGTAGCGCAAAGCTTAATGGATTGCGGAATTACCGCGGATAGGATTTCGATCGTGAACGAAGGAGTGCAGGTTCCGCCGCTGTTCACGATGGAAGAGAGGATCAAAGCGCGCCAATACTGGGGAATAAAGGACGACGAAATCTTGTTCGGCTGCGTCAGCGTTTTTGTCCCCGAAAAAGGCCAACGACACCTGATCGAGGCATTGCCGGCCGTCAGAGCCGTATATCCGGGTGTGCGGCTGCTGCTGGCAGGCGATGGCGCCTGCCGTGAGAGTCTTGAATCACTTACAAAGCAGCTTGGACAAACAGACGCTGTCCTGTTCCCCGGGTTCGTGAATCAGGTCGATCAGGTTTATGCCGCCCTGGATGCTTATGTCTTCCCGTCGGAGTTTGAAGGGCTTGGCACCGCATTGCTGGTAGCGATGGCTGTGGGATTGCCTTGCATTTCAACCAAGAGAGGGGCACTGCGAGAGGTCGTGGATCACGGCCGGACTGCG
>JBEKKY010000322.1:0-4608 GCA_050010475.1 Acidobacteriota bacterium
TTCATTGCCTCCACCATTTCAGCCACCGCCTTGGCCGTTCCGCCCGTCGCAATGAGGTCGTCGACGATCAACACGCGCTGTCCCGGTTCAATTGCATCCTGGTGGATCTCCAGACAATCCGTGCCGTATTCAAGTTCGTAATTCACCTGCAGTTTGGCCGCCGGAAGCTTTCCGGGCTTGCGTACCGGGACGAAACCGGCCTTAAGAGCATACGCCACGGGGGGAGCGAAAATAAATCCGCGCGCCTCGATCCCCAGCACCAGGTCCACCTGTGTCTGTTTATAGGGATCCGTCAGAGCATTGATGGTTTGCTCAAAACAGCGCCCCTGCTTGAGTAGCGTGGTTACGTCATAAAAGAGAATCCCTTTTTTCGGCCAGTCCGGAATTTCACGTATTGCAGATTTGAGGTCCTCAATGTGTTGCGCTTCCATTTCACCATCCTTCGATCAGAAACGATCCAAACGTACCTTGCGCGGAAATATCCACAACATCGACGCGCTGCACCCACGCGAGCGAAGGTCCTTTCTCAACCAGCTTGATGAACTCCGCTATTTTCTTTTCGTTTCCTTCCACCACAATTTCAACCGTGGAATCGGGGCGGTTTCGCACATTTCCCTCCAATCCCAGGCGGCTTCCAACGTGTTGGGCAAAGTAGCGGAATCCGACTCCCTGAACCCTGCCATGCACAGTGATCTGTTTCGCGTGAACGGCCATGTCATAACTTAGCGCATCCTTTGTCCCGCTATCAAGATATTAGAGCCCCGGCATTCCTGCCTTTTATGAAATTTCCAAGGAACAAGATTGAATTTTTCGATACATCATCCGCCTAAAGGTCAAAAAAAACTTTATGTCCGGATTCGCATTAGTTGATAATACTGGCCGCAAAGAGACTCCGACCAACCAGACTGTCAGCATTTCCGAAGCTGCTTTGGTTTAGATTTTGGTTTTTATGAAGAGGAGCTCTAAATCCAAACGATGGTCTTCCTCCTATGAAAATCTCTACACCCAAGAATGAAATAAATGCTTTATCGAGCGCCCCGATAGAATCCAGTTTGAACTCGAGAAACAAGCTCCTGAAGTCGGCAGAAATCCTGTTTGCGGCAAAAGGATTTCGCGAAGTTTCGGTCCGCGAAATTGCAGCGCATGCCGGCGTCAATTCGGCGCTGGTTGGCTATTACTTCCGGGGAAAACAGGCACTCTTCGATGAAGTGTACCGTTCCCATGCAGCGCCGCTCTCACAGGAGCGAATGAAAAGACTAACTGCCCTCACCAAAGACAATCGCAAGCCGTCGCTCGAGGAAGTACTGGAGGCGTGGATTGTGCCTTGGCTTAGAGTTGGAACAGATCTTCAGAATAAGGCCCTCCGCGTCCGTCTTACTGCCAATTTATCCACGGAACGATGGGAACGCACGAAAAAGGCAGCGCCATTCACACAACGGCTGCACGCAGCATTCCTCAAGGCATTGCAGGATTGCCTTCCCTGCCTGTCGAGGGAAACACTGTGCTGGCGGCTGAATTTCCTCATGGGATCGATTACGCACGGACTTCGAATCCCGGGCCCGTTGCGCGCTTATTCCAAAGGCCGGTGCGATCCTGAAGATACGGAGATGCTTTTTGCCCAGATCCTTCCCTTTGCGGTCTGCGGATTCAGCGCGCCTGAACCTGAGTTGCAGAAACAGAAGAACAAAGTGGGATGAGTAGATTCGAGATTCGAGATTCAAGATTAACAGCGCAACTCGTGATAAGCCTCTATTAATCTCGAATCCCAGATCTCGAATCTCGAATTGATTTCTAGCGCCACCGATCAATCAGGACGCTGCTGCCATATCGCATACCACCGTAACTATAATAGTTGTTATTCGACCCGCCGGTGACGATGATCTGAATCTGCTGAGGGTTTCTAAAATACGGCCTTTGCCGTCAAGCAGAAAGCCGTTAAGCGCGGATCTGCACGGATTCACACAGGGTGTTTCACCCGCATCGATCTGCTTAGAACTGCGGCTCAATTAAGCTGCTGCCCGGTTTTTCAGGATGTGGATTAAAAGGGCTATCAGGATGCAGGCGACGAGAATGAGGGATATCGCGGGGTATTGATCCTTGAGAATCTGTGCGGCACGGTTTCCGAAACGGGCAGCCAGATAACCGATGACCGAATAACGTACCAGGCGTCCCGTGAAAACTCCGGCCGAAAATCGCAGCCGGTCGGTTCGAAGAACTCCTGCCGCAAGTACTACCAGTTTTGTTGGAAACGGAGGAGGAGCGAGAACGGAAACCACAATCGCCCAAAGACCATGCTTCCTCATCTTCGCCTCAACACGGGCAATTCTCTCCGGGTTAAAACGGGAGAGAGCTTTTTCTCCTCCTTTTTGCCCTATCCCGTAGAGGACCAGACAGCCCATTGTGGAGCCGATGGTTGCGGCCAGGACAATGAGATAGGTCAAGGCCGGTCGTTGCCATGCCAGCAGGAGAACAATTGCATCCGGCCCGCCCGTGAGGGGAATTGCTGCGGAATCCAGGAAGGATATCACCAACAATCCCGGGATACCCATCACCGTGAGATAACCGCTCAGACGCTTCAGCACAGCCGGACCCTTTCAACTCAATTTATGCGAGAGGCTTCATAGTAGAGGTTTGTCACCGGACTCTCAACTTTAAAATATACCCAACCTTATTGTTTACTGCGGATTTTCAAGGATTTTCGCGGATATAATCCGTGTAAATCCGTAAAATTCGCAGTTAAATGCGAAGGGGGAAGGCTCAACAAATGAAGATCCATTGGAAACGCATTCTGGTCGCCGGAATCTGGTCAGAATTGTTGCTCCTCGCGATTTATCTTTCCGCACGGCGATTTGCCGGTCCAGCCTTCTTTTTTATAGCTTTTTCTGCCGTGGTGGGAACGATGTTCCTGGCCGGATTGTGGACCGCAAGGACAATCAAAGCCCGCTTCCTATTTCATGGGGTGTTGGTCGGGATTGCCGCAAACACCGTCTATGTCCTCTTGAGGGAAACCATGGCCGGCAATGTTCCGTCCATCTCTCCCATTGAGTCATGGGGGCGATTCTTTACGCTCGTCATCTTCAAGACGCTGGTATGTTCGGCAGGCGCTTATGCCGGCGGGAGATTGAGCACAAAGCCGCAACCGAACCAGACCTTCATGCCTCCGTTTTAGTTCACGCGGAGCCAGCGCTCATTCTCCGCATATCCGCGTGATATCTGACGATTTGAATTCTTCTGGTATTTGCGGGGAAATTGAGTTCTTATGTTTTTTAAGATTGCTCTCTATTAAGACAAAGGATTGGTGCCTATGGCCGAATCAAAGTATGCAAAGTATTTTGTTACCGAAGACCTGATGCCGCCGCAGCCTGCCGAGGCTATCAAAGCCATGGAAGAACAGGCAAAGGCGGGAAAAATACTCGATCGCACCATGCTGCTCGGAATCCAGGATTCAATTGTGCCCGGCTGCTCCCTGTTCGCGGGCTGCGAAATTCTGTGGGGACTTCCCGGCGGTCAGCCTGTATCGATTGAAATCGCTCACAGCCATGATTTCGATGAAGTGATCGGGTTTGGCGGCACGAACCGGAACTGCCCCCGAGATCTGGGCGGAGAAATCGACTTTCTTATCGGAGGCGAGACACACACAATCACAAAGACATGCCTGATTTTTGTTCCCAAAGGTGTGAGCCACTGTCCAGTAACCTTCAAAAGAATCGATACCCCGATTTTTATGTTCGAGGCAGCCAACAATCCAGCCTATATAAAGGTACTGTAGCCTGAAGCCCCGGAGGATTCGGAATGGAACTTACTTATGAAAGCATTGCAAAGTACATGAAGGAGTATTTTGAAGCATTCAATGCCTATGGCCAGAATCCGGCGACCATACACCGCATGGACGAGTATTTTGCTCCCGATTTCGAGTTTATCCCCTATGTGGCAGCAATCCCGAAAGTGGTCGGGCGCGAAGAATGGTACAAGGTGCTTTTATCCCATCCTTCAGGATACGAGAAACTGACGCCCGAGGACATGGTGATCGATGACAGGCGCAAAGTTGTAGTCGTGCTCATAAAGGCAGAAATCATCGATCCTGCAACCCGAGAGGTTCTGGTCACCAAACGCTACTTTGCCCATTATCCTTTGGTCCTGGACGAAAACAACACGATCAAGGTCAAGAGGCTGCAATTCTTCTGGGAAGTGTTGCCGCCCGGCGTAATGGAGATCGACGACGTTTTCGACAGAGATCGAAAAAAATAAATACGGTTTCCGTTCCCCGTTTCCTGTTGGTTAGATATTGTCGTTTACCAGGATCGCAGGATGCAGGACATAATGATCCTACATAAATCGTTCACAACCACTTTCGTATTTTCACTGTGTTTTTTCGTGTGTTTCGTGGTTGCCGATGCAGAACAGCGTGCCGTCGCTGCGCAGGAATAGATGTCCGCTTGAGATAGCCGGAGAAGCAAGCATCCGTTCGCCCAGTTCATTTTTGGCCAAAATTTCCGCTGTCCGCCCGGCCCTTAAAACGAACGTTTCTCCGGTTTCGCTGACCAGATACACTTTGCCATCGCCTGCCACCGGGGAAGCAAAGAAAATCCCGCCGAGCCGTTGACGCCA
>JBEKKY010000323.1:0-6107 GCA_050010475.1 Acidobacteriota bacterium
AAAGCACCCGCCGCTCATGTTCCGACATTCGTGTCAGGTCGATATAAAACGGAAGAACAAATTCCCCTTTACGTATTCGCTCCGGCAGATCCCGTACGGGATCGTTCTGTTGATATTCAGGAAGATAATTGGAAATTCCGATCCCTATGCCCAGTTGGAATTTTTGTCCCGGCCCGCAACGGAAGCGTTCTTCAATCGTTTTTATTTCATGGTTAAACGCATCCACCCATGGGACCTCTTTGCCGTTTGCATCAATGATCGGGACTCCATGATAGGTATTCCCCGCGTTTCCCATGCTGTATGGCGCGTAGCCGAATCCGCTTAATGTTGCAGGACCGGTCTTCTCCATAAGCACCAACTCCGCCCCAGCCTTCCAGCCGATCGCGTGCCCTACGCCGGCGGAGCTCATGTCCGACATGGATGCGGAAGCGGTCAGTTCCGGCACGAATTGGAATAACCGGCCTGCGCCCCCCGTAGCGACGATGGTTGCTTTCGCTCTGAAAACATAAAACTCACCCGTACGCGTATGAACGCCCGTTGCCCCGACAACCCTGGTTCCTTGTTTGCCTCCCTCGGTCAACAGGCTCGTCGTGCAGATCCGATTTTGGATATTGACGCCGAGCCGCATCGCTTCTTTATAGATGACCGGCTTTACGTTATACCCCCAGACCCTAAGGATGTGCTTGTTATCGTAATCGTATGCGAACAGCAGTTTGGTTTCTTCGTCTCTGAATTCTGCGCCTTTAAACTCGTCTTCTACATCTCTGATTCGCATTCCCCACTTTTCACATTCGAGCAACGAGTCCCAACTCTCCTTTGTGATGACGTAGCGAACGTGCGCTCCCATGTAGCCGTGCATGCTGTCGTAGCAGCCCTGTGTATATTCTTCAGGAGTGACTTTGGAACAGGGATTGGTGCAGGCGCCATGCCAATGGTCGACACCTGCGCCCCCGGCGCCGCTCCGTTTGGCATGACCCACATCGGCCAGGACCACTTTCGCGCCGCGTTGTGCTGCACTGATGGCCGCGCGCACGCCGGCGAGCCCCCCTCCGACCACGAGGATATCGGATGTGATTTCATTGACCTTCCCGTAGTTCACGGGATAAGGCCATTCGGGGACTTTTCCTTCTCTTTGGACAAACTCATGCCAGATACTCATTACCCAACCTCCTTCGGGGAAATTTAACTCGGCAGAATAACACTGCAGCTAGAAGAAATCATTGGAAATTGGCGGCCATTGGCCAAGTACGGAGGTTTGCCTTTTTGCCGGCCAAATTTTGCGATAGCCGATATTGCTCCGACGAAAACGAGAGCGTCCCCGATTGCGCTACAAATACGCGAGCGCCTCTCCCGCTTCCTTGCGAACAATAAAGGCGCGATCCCAGTCGTTGTTTCCGTCCGCACCCAAAATCTTAGAACAGACCGGCTTGAGATCCTTTTGTTCCAGTTCCGTCAGGTGGCCATATTTAGCCAGTTTTCCCAAACTGCGAATTGCCTTTGCCCGAACACTTGCATTTGGATCGGAGAGATTGTCACGCAGGCATTTTATAAACTGCTGCTTTAGCTCGCCGCATAAGGCCGACGCCGGGATGCATTCGGCCAACTTGCCCAAGGTTCGGGTTGCGGTATCACGAACTTCCAGATCCGACGACTGCGTGGCCGCAATTACTGCCGGTGCGGCTTTCAATATAGCCGGAGATTTTATTTTTCCAAACGCATAGAGGATAAATGCGCGCAACCTCGGATTATCGGTGGATGCATATTCACCCAGCCACCAAAGGTTGCGGCCAGTCTTACAGCCTCATCAATAACGGGGACGAGTTCCGGACGCTCCAGCGCGTCAATGTAAAAAAGACTGGATACCATCTCAAACAGCGGTTTCGCTTCACTCGAGCCAATCTTGGTGATTTCGATCGCTACAAGCCTGAGACCCTTCAAAATTTCTTTGGGATCTTTGCTCGCCAAAAGTAATCTGATCGTGTGAAAGGAATCGTCCGGCATGGCAGGCCTCCTCTTGAAATGGGGGTGGCTGCGATTATACTCCCATTGAGGGCAGCCGGACGCGCCAATCACACCCCCCCGCAGGTTTAGTGGTCTTCAGGTCGCCATAGCAGCGCCCGCGAATAATCAAATCGCTCCCGCGATCCCGCCGTGACCTTTATATCGTTCCGCTTCCCCGCTTCAATTCGTTGATCTTGGTTTTGGGAACCAGCCCAATACTCTCTTTTTTGACCACCAGATCACTATCCAGCGAAAAGGATGCCGCTTGACGGATATCCCTGGACGAAGCGCCGACCCTCACCTCATATTTGCCGGCCTCCGCAATCCAGCTCGAAGCGACGGGATCAAATGAAGACAACTGGCGTGGCTTTAGGACAAACGTCAGAGTCTGGGTCTCTCCAGGATTTAACAGGCGCGTTTTTGTAAACGCTTTGAGTTCCATTGCAGGTTTATCCAGTTTCCTGGAAGGAGCAGTGATATACACCTGCACCGTTTCCTTGCCGGCAACTTTTCCAGTGTTTTTCACATCCAGCGTCGCGGTAATTTCGCCGGTAAAGTTTTGCGAACTGAGCGAAAGCTTTCCATAATCGAAAGAAGCATAGGACAAGCCATATCCAAATTCGTAAACAGGCTTGATCCCGAAACTCTCATAGTATCGATACCCGATATAGATTCCTTCTTCATAGGTGATTCGAGATGCCTTTGGATTCCGAAAGGCGCTCATGCCGTCTGCTTGCGCCGCCTCCGCTTTTGCCGGAGCGGCATCGATAACTACGCCGGGAAAATTGCTGGAAGACGGCACATCCTCGTATCGAGCCGGAAAGGTGGAGGCAAGTTTTCCGGAGGGGTTCACTTTTCCGCTGATCACATCGGCAATGGAATTTCCGCTCTCCTGGCCCGCTTGCCAGGCCAGCAGGATGCCGTCAGGCAATTCCTTCCAACTTTTCGTCTCAATGACTCCTCCGATGTTGAGAACCACAATCGCTTTTTTCCTTCTGGAATGGAAAGCATCGGATATGGCTTTGATCAAATGGGTCTCGGCTTGCGTGAGGTTGAAATCACCGTCCACTTTTCTATCAAAAAATTCGCCCGAGTTTCTGCCAATCGTGATCAAAGCGGCATCGGCTTCAGATGCAATACGGGCTGCAAGCGACGGCGCGATCGTCATTTCCTGAATCAGCTGCGGTGGCATATAGGGCCGCGCCTTCGGGCCATTTTGTCTGGCTGTCCGCAGATACCTTTCGTAGGAATCCCGCAGTTCTTTGTTTACGGAATATCCGGCGTTTTTCAATCCCTCCGCGAGAGAGATGCTGTAAGCCTCGTTGACGTGCCCGCTCCCCGTTCCGCCTGTGATGGTTTCATAAGACGTGTTCCCGAACGCCGCCACTCTTGTTCCCGCCGCCAGCGGCAAGGCTCCGCTGCTGTTTTTCAGCAGCACCATTCCTTCTGTCGCCGCTGCACGGGCGACGGCTGCATGGGCTGTCAGGTCCGGCTTGTTCGTGGGCTTATGCCCCTTGAAGCGCGGCGTTTGCACCAGGACATTCAGAATTCGTTCGATATTTCTGTCGAGGATCGCTTCGTCCAGCCTCCGTTCCCGCACGGCTTTGATGATTGCATTGGCTTGTGCCACAGTCCCCGGCATCAATAGATCGTTGCCGGCGCTCATCTGAGCAACAGAGTCCGTGCCGCCGAACCAATCGCTCATGACAAGTCCCTTAAAGCCCCAGTCGTCGCGAAGAACTTTTGTCAGAAGATCATAGTTCTCGGATGCAGGCACACCGTTGATTAGATTATAGGAGGACATTACCGTCCACGGCTTTGATTCTTCAACGGCGATGCGGAAACCTTCGAGGTAAATTTCCCGCAAAGCTCTCTCGCTGACAATCGTATCGAGTGCGTTTCTGTTGGTTTCAGTATTATTGGCGGCAAAATGCTTGGTAGATGTCCCAACTCCTTGAGATTCAATTCCGTTCACAACGGAAGCGGCAATTTTTCCAGTCACCAGAGGATCTTCGGAATAGTATTCGAAATCCCTGCCGCAAAGCGGGTTTCGGTGGATATTCATAGCAGGACACAGCAACACATCAACCCCGTATTCCAGCACCTCGTTGCCCATTGCCTGACCGACTCTGTAAGCAAGATCCGGATTCCAGGTTGACGCAATCAGCGTCGAGACAGGAAAGGCCGTGCAGTAATAGGTAGCCCGATCATTCTCTCGTATCGGTAGGATCCGCAACCCGGCAGGACCGTCTGCCATGACCATAGCTGGAATTCCCAACCTGGGGATTTCGTAGGTTGTCCCGGCAGCGCCCGGAACCAGATTCTGCGTCTGCCCCACCTCCGGAGCCCCCGGCGATCGCTCCTCTTTTTTAAAATTTCCCGGAGCGGGCAGGTTTCTTCCTGTGCCGGTCACAAAATACGCCTTTTCCTCCAGCGTCATTGCCGCGATTACTTTCTTTGCCGGATCCTTCCCCAGCCGGGGAGTTTTGTTACATCCGTTCAGAACAAGCACAAGCAATCCTAAACCGACAGCACCCAATATAAGGCGATTGATAAGTCTCATCTGGATCCCTCCCGGAATAACGGAATCGATCGCATGCAAGCCGTATGAGGTGAGACAATATCATAACCGACTATTTTGTAGAAATCCTGATAGCGGCCGTTTGTGCAGCGTGCAGCGGAGCATCAAAAAAGAGGAACAGAAGTGTGGAGCTTATTGCAGCTTTTTCAGTTCTGTGGAATCACAATGAATACTCCACCCGCAGAGCGGGTGGTATGAGGAAGCCTCCCAGCGGGAGGTAAGTACTTGAAGCTCTGAAAGAGTGGTGCAGATAGCCGCCGAATTCCGCATGCGTCATCTCTGATGCTGCGCCGCCTAAGGCAGGGGTTCACAGGAATGCCAATCAAGGTCTGTAGGGACCATCATATCTTCCGGAGAGCTTCCCAGCAGCAAGCGATACTTGATTTCTCCACGGCTGTTTTCCACACTTTCCAGCGTTCCCGCTGCTGTAACTGACTGTCCCGTTCTAGCCTGTTCGCAGAACCTGCCCCGGAAAGAAACAATTTCCCTCACAAACAACGGTGGACCTTCCAGAACGTTCACGTCGGACAAAACGTATTTGCATGGGGTAAAAATCGCTTCCCGATCATCATGGATTTTAGCCGTGATTTTCGTCCTTCCGAGCGGCGTGTACCGAACGCTGCCGTAAATAGGGCTCCATTCATGCGCTTCCTTGATGAAGCGAATGAAATAGGGGCGTCGACGAAAGCTGCCCTGGCAAACCTTATTTTTCTCCACATCCACAAATTTATCGAAAAAGACATGCGTGCCGGTTTCGCGCTGGTGATATAGCTCTTTAATGGCATTAATCTCGAGCCGACGGGGACCGTCAGCGAAATCCGAGCGCAGTAAGCTTCCCAATGCTTCGTAGATCTTCCTGCAGTTCTCTGTTCCAAATACGGAAAAGTCCAGATCGGAGTGCTCGGTGTGCAGGCCGATCAGCACAGAGCCGGAAATTCCGATTGCGGACGGCGGAACTCTCGCGCTCTTTTGCAGCAGGCCGGCAAATGATACCGCATCCGATTCAATCCCACTCGCTGCAGCGCCGGCAGCCATTTCCAGAAGCCGGACACGAGGATCATACACTCGCCGGACGCGTGATTGAGGTACGCTCTGCAAGGTCGCATGAAAGACTGCGTCATATGCAAGGTATTGAGGATAAAGCGAGCGTAACAAATCCTCCTGCTCGGCAAAGTGATACAACCGGCGGTATCGCATCTCGTCTTTTTTCCGGTCTCCATGTTCCGCATCAGGGGCGTAGCGGAGCACCCCGATCCATCGGTCAGGCGGATGCTCCAGACCCTTTACCGCAAAAAACAGTCCTTCATCGCTTTCCAGATAGTAGCTTTCAATCACCTCGGGATAGCATTTCATATATTTACTGGACAAAAAGACGCCACGGATTCCACAGCGCGGCCGGGCCGCAACCAAAGGAAAGCCGAGAACCGCTATTGAACATGTGGGGACGGCTCTCCAGAGCCGTCCCGCCCGAGCAATCCCAAGACTGAAAATCCGGACGGGTCTGGAGACCCGTCCGCACATGTTT
>JBEKKY010000324.1:0-7124 GCA_050010475.1 Acidobacteriota bacterium
GCAACGAGCAGCTGTTTTATTTCATCTGTGGAAGGGACCCGCCCGGCGGCCTTGACCTGGCCGTCGATGACGAGCCCCGGCGTCATCAGGATCTGAAATTTCAGAATATCTTGGATCCCGGTTACCTTCTCTATTTCAGCATTCAATCCGAGTTCCTTAACGGCTTTCTCCGTATTCGATGAGAGAGCCTTGCATCTAGGGCACCCGGTTCCCAGTATTTGGATTTTCAACTGATTCTCCTTTGTAGCCGTTAGGAAACGGTCTCGATCTTCGGTTCGAGAATAATCTTTGATTTTATCGAGTTTGCCACCAGGCTGTACTTCACTGCGCTATCCAGGGCCCGTTGGAGCCGCTTGAGAGTGCCCTCGCGTCCGGCGGCATCCGTGCGCACGACAATCCTGGGGCGCAACGTGACCTGGGTGAAAATCTCGGTCCGGTCGAGCTCGATCAGTTTTGTTCCCTCGGCCTCGCACTCGTAATCGACGAGCTCCAACTTAAACCGTTCGGTTGACCAGATGAACATCATCATTACGCACGTATTGACCGCGGCCACGAAGGCATCCTCCGGCGTAAGAACGCCGGCATATCCATGCGCATCCGGCGGTGCGGAGAAATCCATCTCGGGGCCGTTGCCCATTCGGATGCGGCCCCGATGTTCACCCTTCCATTGGACCGTCGTGTGGTAAGTTGCAGTGCGTGACATTCACCTACCTCATCTCGGAGTTTCGCTATGACTTCAGCTCCGCTTCGGCTTGCTGCCTCGCAAGCCTGGAGAATGCCTCAGCGTCCAGGAGCTTCCCCAATTCCCGCTCCAGTTCTTCAACTCGCAGTACAACCATCCAGCCTTCGCCATAGGGATCCTGGTTGATCAACTCCGGAGAATCCTGGAGCATCGAATTGACTTCCACGATCGTCCCATTCATGGGGGATGGAAGGCTGATATTTACTTTTATGGTCTCGATACTTGCGATTTCGTCACCGGCATCCAGCACGGATCCTGTCGGCATTAGGTTGGCGAATGCTATGTCGCCGTTTCTTTGTTGGGCAAAATCCGAAAGACCAAGCCGCACCATCCCATTCTCTTGCCGCATCCATAGCCCCGCTTCGCTGTATCGAAGAGCTGTAGGAAATTCGAATATGAACTTGTCGAAGGTCAATCTGATGCTGTCGCTAGGGTTGTTTGTCATTGTAGATTCAGATTCTCGGGCACCAACTCGCCCTTCTTTCCTACGTGAGCTCGAAATTTGTCCATTCAGCTGCCGATCGCCATCATCAAAATCCGGTAAATCCGAAAATGCTTTTGAGCAGGAGATACAGGCCGGCCGCAATGAATACGAAGGCGGTGGCCTTACGCGCCCATTTCTCCATTTGTGTCAGTTTGTCAAAAAACTTACCCAGCGATTTCACGCCGAATGCCATTACGAGCGCAAAACCGAAGACCGGCAGCGCCGTGCCTAAACCGTAGACTGACGGCATCAATATGGCGGATTTGCCGTCGACCGCCAGAGGGATAAGGCTTCCAAAGAAGAGCGCTGCCGAAAGCGGACAGAAGGTCAGTGCGAAAACAACACCCAATAATCCCGATCCCCAGATGCCCCATCTGCCGACCCGATCCTGGACCGAATTACTCAGGAATGATGTCGAGAAGGAGATCGGCAGCACGTCGAGCAGGACTATTCCGACAGCGATCAGGAGGGGCCCTATGATCTTGTGCATGTTCGCTTCCAGAAAAAACGAGACTTCCGGTAGCGAAAGCAGGCTGGTGACTGCTAAAACGGCGATTGCTATATAGACAAGCATCCTACCTGCCGAGTAAAGGATGCCGCTCCATAAGATCTTCTGCGAGGATCCCAGATTCCTGGCAACAAACGATATGGCTGCGACGTTGGTAGCCAAAGGACACGGACTGATCGAAGTCAGGATTCCCAGCCAGAAGGCCGAAAAAATATTCAGGTACCAACTCCCCATCGACTTACCCTGGATCCGGCTTATTGAAAGGAATCACATACTGGCCAGATAGCCCCGGACTTCCTTGCGCACGTAGTTAAGGAATGCGTCCTTGTGCCCGGTCAACTGCCAGACCAGTTTCAGGTTTGTCCACTTTGTCTGCTTACCATCAACGATATTCACCAGAACCAGCGATTTGGAAACGAGCTTGTAGTCCTGCATGAAATGCCGGTTCTCCGGCTGTTCGTAGTTGACGACACGCAGTTCCAGCGTTCCATACTTCAGCTCGTAGGGGAAACCCTGTTCGATAGCTTCATGCGAGTACTGCTCGATCTTTATGCACGTGCTGCACCTGGTGTTGGTGTGGAAATAATAGGCGATCACTTTGTGCGGAACGGGGTCGGGCGAAGCGGCCTGGGGCGCAGCAGATACTCTGAGAGCCATTGGCAGGATGCACCCAGCCAGAACGAGCAATAAAATCAGCATGTCTTTATGTAGGATTCTTTTCATGTTTACCTCACTCTCCGGCAAGGAACTTGAACCCCTTGTGACTAATAGGTTTGAAAACAGGTGAAGCATAGCACGGGAATTCGCGGCCAATATTTCATGCAGAGTTGACTGAATTCGTAAATAGCTGCAATTGGGTCACTTGGAGATTTCTTAGACTGGGATATTGAGATTGACTACATTCGGGAAACCGGATATATAGATGTTTTCGAAATGGAGAAAACCATGAAGGAAGCAGCTCGATTTTTTAAGGCTCTTTCCGATGAATCACGACTGAAGATGCTTTGGTTGCTATTCAACCGTCAGGAGCTCTGCGTCTGCGATGTTATGGCAGTCCTGGAGATGGATGAACTCGCGACGAATCACCTGAAGCTGCTCCGTACAACCCTGGCGAAACATCCCGATGCCAAACGGCTCCTCGACAAACTGAACGACTGGCTCAAGGAGAAAAGCCGCGGCGCAAGCTGCCTTAACAACAATGCTCCCTCAAGGACCAAAACAAAGGGTGCCTCTATCACAGCTCTTTTGCAGGAGAGACTCCATGGGCAATGAATCCGCTTTTGCAGTTCCCGCCACGGCAAAACACACGGGTGTGGCCAGGAAACTGTCCTTTCTCGACCGATTTCTGACACTCTGGATCTTTCTGGCCATGGCGGTTGGGGTCGGCGCAGGATATATCTTTCCCGGCATCGTTCCCTTTCTAAACAGATTCAACGTGGGGACGACATCAGTCCCGATTGCAATCGGACTCATTCTGATGATGTATCCCCCTTTAGCCAAGGTGCGCTATGAGGAAATGGGGCCGGTGTTTCGCAATACCAAGGTACTGGGGCTTTCCCTCGTACAGAACTGGGTTGTGGGTCCAATCCTGATGTTTGCACTGGCTGTACTTTTCCTGCGCGACAAACCCGAGTACATGGTAGGCCTGATTATGATTGGACTGGCCCGCTGTATCGCGATGGTAATTGTCTGGAATGAACTGGCGAAAGGCGACTCTGAATACTGTGCGGGGCTCGTGGCATTCAATTCGATTTTCCAGGTGCTCCTTTATTCCGTATACGCATATGTCTTCATCACAGTTCTGCCGACTTGGTTGGGATTGAAGGGCGTGGCGGTCAATATCACGATCGGGGAGATTGCCAAGAGCGTCTTCATCTATCTGGGGATTCCTTTCCTGGCTGGAATCATCACGCGGTTCACTTTGATCTCGGCAAAGGATAAGCGCTGGTATCACGAGAAATTCATCCCCAAGATCAGCCCCATAACCCTCATCGCGCTTCTGTTCACAATCATCGTCATGTTCTCTCTCAAGGGCGAAATGATCGTGCAGCTTCCGTTCGACGTAATCCGTATTGCGATCCCTCTGCTCATCTATTTTGTGCTAATGTTTTTTGTCTCGTTTTTCATGAGCAAGAAGGTCGGGGCGACCTACGGCCAGTCGGCGACGTTGTCGTTCACAGCTGCTTCCAATAATTTCGAACTGGCCATCGCAGTGGCTGTTGCGACTTTTGGGATTCAACATGGCGCCGCCTTTGCGGCGGTCATTGGACCACTTGTGGAAGTGCCGGCGCTGATCGGGCTGGTAAACGTATCGCTCTGGCTCGGTCGCAAATACTATGGACTGAAGGCGGTCTGATATGAAGGGTATTCTCTTCCTATGTGTCGCGAACTCGGCGCGCAGCCAGATGGCTGAAGGGATCGCACGCGCGATCGCGCCTCTGGGCGTCAAAATCTGGTCTGCAGGATCGCGTCCCACATCAGTCCGTCCGGAGGCAATTGCGGTGCTTCAGGATATCGGAATAGACATATCCGGCCAAAGGTCCAAATCAGTAACTGAGATTCCGTCATCCGAGGTTGATACCGTAATTACCCTCTGTGGCGAAGAGGAATGTCCGGTCTTCTTGGGAAACGCCCGACGGCTGCACTGGGGATTGCCTGACCCGGCTGCGGCCGTCGGCTCCGAAGCGGAGCGGTTGGCAGCATTCAAGGAAGTGAGAAACAAGTTGCTTCGATTCATCAAGGAATTTTTTATGAATCCTTCGAAGTCTTCATGTCCTCGCATTAAAAAAGGCGATTAGACTTCATTGACTTTCAATAAGCTCAGGCTACCTTATCGCATCTCCGAATCGTTGAAGTGAGCGGGCTCCAAAAACAACCATCTGCTGATAGGCGAAGCTCTGTCTTACGAATTTGAGGGCAAGGTTCTAAATCTGTTCAGCGTCGAAATCGATCTCCCTCTCTGGATTTTCAAGCGACTCAAGAGATTGCATCTGCTGGAGTATGGGCAAGAAGTTCACCCGTTGTGCAGGAATAAACTGCCATTGCACTCAATCTTCCGGGCAGGATGACTGCTTCATAAGCGGATAAGATGCTTTATGTTACCTGTGCGGCGGCTCTGGAGCTGGTCCCTAATCTTCGGGCTTTTGCCCACGGATAGCGGCTCCGGTGAGAAAATCGGCTCTTAGGCAGTCCTCGAGTTTATTGCATCGCACGGCGAACCGAGAATATTTCATACACGAGATATTCAAATCAGAGCCTATTCTTGTTCTTTTTGTATTTCGTGCTTAAGACTGTTTTTAACGCAGCATACCTCGGACGACGACGTCGACGGCCTCATCTTCGGTCAGTCCGCGAGCCATCAACGTTTCTACTTGCTTCTTATCCACGCTGCCGATGGCGGCCTCATGCGTCAGCTTTGCTCGATCATCATTCACGACCAGCCGGGGAATAGCGCTTGCACGGGCATCTTTTCCTTTGATGATCTCCACACAATCGACATGACCGCGCGCGAAGCGCGCGTTGCCAACCATCTCGCCAACAACCTCGCTTTGACAGCGGTCGGAAGAAACGATCCGGCTTTTAGCCAGCCCTCGCGCATTTTCTCCATTCAGAAAGATGGACTCCTTGACGAAAATTCGGTCGTCTTTCTTGCCATAAGCCTTTGCATCAAATTCGCACACGGCATCTTTTCTTAAATCCCCTTCATAGTCGATCCGCAGCTGGCCGACAGTGCCCTTGATAAGTTTGAATTCATTTTTCAGAGTTCCACCCTCATCTACGATCACTTTCACCACAGGAAGCACCTCTGTGCCGCCGTACTCACCGTGATAGTGCGTTTCCGAGTAAGTCATCTCCGCTTTTTTGCCAACATGAATTTTGGCATCCATCGTGTGTTTGACCTTGATGGCATTGGGAAATGAGCAATGGGCAAGAAAGGTCACTCTGGCTCCATCGCCGATGTCAAATTCCGAGATAATCTCCTGAATCCCTTCCTTTGGAATAACGCCAAAGCAAAGATGCACAGGGTTCTCTACTATGGTTCCGGGATCTACCGTGATCTTGGCGTTTGCGCCTGTGGGCGTGCTGCCACCTTCGATGTGAACCCCAGGGATTTCGTTCTTACCGATGATTTTATTATGACTGACTACGAGGCTGGCGGATTTCTTATCTAGGAGCGATGCAGCATTCCCGCCACTCGCTTCATATGCTTCGGCAAGCGCTTCAAATTCCTTTGAGTAATCGATCATCGTTTTGCTCCTCTTGTTCCGGCAGGTTCACATGCTGACATTCCTGACAGTGGTTTCGGAAAAACCGGGCAACGGCCACGGGATCGCCAGTCTTTAAAATTGTTCCACCACAAAGAGATGAGGCCCGGTCTGCAATTTCGGCCACCTCCTCGTGATGAGTGATCAACAGCACAGTGGTGCCGTTGCGGGAGAAAGTCTTAATCACCTCAACAACATAATCAATGGACAGGGCGTCGATGCCTGAATCCGGCTCGTCGAGGATGGCGAGTTTCGGCTTCATCGCCAGCACTGAAGCCAGCTCAATGCGCTTGCGTTCGCCACCGCTCAGTGTGCCGTCGACAGCCCGGGTCAGATAGCTCTCCGGAGCGAGTCCGACCTTCAGCAGGCATTCTTTCGGACTCAAGGAATTATCCCCGGCATAGCGCTGGCCAATGCTTAGGTATTCGGCCACGCTCAGCCCCTCAAATCTTGCCGGCTCCTGCCATGCCATGGTAATTCCCCGCCGTGCCCGCTCGGAGACGGAAAGCTCGGTGATGTCATCGCCATTGAATGCGATTCTTCCGCTAATCTCGCGATAGCCGCTCAGTCCCAAAACCACAGACGCCAGCGTGGATTTGCCTGTGCCATTAGCGCCCAGGATGCTGTGAATTTCGCTGGGGCGGGTTTCGAGATTGAGATGATGAAGAATCTGCTTTCCATTTAACGTCAGCCCAAGATTCTGCAACTGGAGCACAATGCACCTCCTATGGATCTAATCGAAGAATATTGGCATAGCGTGGCCGGTCCGGATAGAGCAAACCTTCCCGGCAGGTAAACAGAAGAAGCTGGCGGCGTTCAGCTTATTCTGCCAGGACCTCCTGCTGTTGCCGGGATAATTTCTCGATCGTCTCAAGCGCAATTCCTAGCGCAAGCGGATTCTTTTCCAGCTCTTGGAAGCTCCGCTCCGCTATGGCAAGATCTTCATCAATAAGTATATTGTTCTCCGGCGTCGCTCACATCTTTCGCAACCTTGAGCATCCACAGTTCGTCCAGATTGGCAATACTACCAGCGAAGTGCACCCGCCGTGTTGCCAACTCCATAACAAAGAGCAGGTAGACTGTGACCAATCCACCCTTGGTCCAGACTTGGATCGTGAGAATTTG
>JBEKKY010000325.1:0-4532 GCA_050010475.1 Acidobacteriota bacterium
CTTGGAGTCAAGGCCGCCGGCGGAGGAAAACAAATCTCTATCAAAGCTAAAAAAGGAGTCGTTCTTGCCTGCGGCGGATTTGAGTTCAATTTCGAGATGCAAAAGCAGTTCCTTCCGGGCTGGCCGACCTATGGTCGTGGAACTCCTGGCAATACGGGCGACGGAATAAAAATGGCTCAAAAAGCGGGCGCAGCGCTCTGGCATATGAATAATTCATTGGCCGGAATAGGATGTTTGATTGTGCCCGAATTCGATCCCGTTTTGGTACCGGTCAGTTTCCCGGGAAACGCATACATCCTGGTCGACAAAACGGGAAAACGCTTCATGAATGAAATGAGGGAAAACCGCCACGGATTCGGCCACAAGGAAAATCTGCTTTACTTCGACGGAGTGCTCGGCGCCTTCACGCGCATTCCCTGCTTCGGAATATTCGACGAAAGCGCGCGAACCCGAGGATCGGTTGCCGGGGGAATGTCCTTTAAATTCGGCTGGTTCGGCTGGTTCGGCGGATACCAGGGGAGCAGGGATAACAGCAAGGAAATCGAGAAAGGTTGGATCATTAAAGGGGAAACTCTAGCCGAGCTGGCGAACAAGCTTGAAATGAAACCTGCTGATTTGGAAGCCTCGGTAGCGAGATGGAACGAACAGTGCAAAAACAAAAATGACCTGGATTTCGGAAGGCCAGGACGAAGCCTGACCTCAATCGAGAAACCGCCTTTCTACAGCGTCAGGGTTTACCCGGCTACATTCAACACACAGGGCGGACCGAGACGAAACGCGAAGTGCCAGGTGGTGGATCCGGACAACCAGCCGATTCCAGGGCTGTACAGCGCGGGAGAACTCGGCTCTTTCTGGGGCTGGATGTACAACGGCGGGGGAAACAATGCGGAAGCTCTATGCACCGGCCGAATCGCCGCAAGGAACATACTGATGAAAAAATTGGGCTAACCGAAAAAAATATCTGACTTCCGAGTTTCAATATAGGTTCCACTTTTGCAGCTGATCAAAAGTATTATGCCAACAGGGCACGTCTTCTCCGGCGTACCCTTCTATCCGGCCGCTTTACCTGCAACAGCAGGTTGTGGGGCTTTCTTATCCTCGACCACCGCTTCCATCGAAACTTCGGGGACGGTGCTGATGAGCAAAAAAGAAATCAGCATCGTTACCGCGCCCAGCAGGAAAACGCCTCTCAGGCCGGCTTGCATGGAAGTGCGAATGGCCTCGACGGTCTGCCGGAAAAGGTCGTTTCCATAACTCCCTTCCTTCGCGAAAGTCGTCTCGAGCGCCTTCATTGCCGCCGGGGACAAGAGTGCCTTGGGGTCACTCAGGGCCGTGATGGTTGCCTTGTCCGCAAACTGGTGCAATCCGGCGGGCAGAGTCGTTTCGAGTGTTTTGGCATAGGTCGTATTCATTACGGGACCAAGGACAGCAGGAGCAATGGCCGTTCCTAGCGTAATGCTGAAAAATATGGCGCCCATGGAGGCTCCGAGAAAGTATTGGACACCCATTTTTTGAAAAGTTTTCTTGGCAATTTCCGCAGTGCCTTCATTAATTACATCAGAAGACCTGAACCATGGGTTTGCCGCGCAGCAAATATGTACGGGAAGGACAAGAAGGCGTTTATCACTGCTTCAGCCGTTGCGTGCGCCGGGCCTTTCTCTGTGGATTCGACGACAGGACGCGCCGCGACTTTTCCCACCGCAAAACATGGGTCGTCCAACGGCTTCGGCATCTTGCGTCTGCCTTTGCCATTGACGTCTGCGCCTATGCCATAATGGCTAATCACTACCACCTCATTTTGCGGACTCGCCCTGATATTGCCTCCCTTTGGTCTGATCTCGAAGTAGCGACCCGCTGGCTAACTCTCTTCCCCCGGAATCGTGCAATGAGTCGCACACCTGCCGTCCCTGACCAGAATGCGATCCGCGCTCTGGCCGACTGCCCGGAACGTATCGCACTGCTGCGCCAACGCTTGTCCAGCCTGAGCTGGCTCATGGCCCAGATGAATGAATTCATCGCCCGCGCGGCAAACAAAGAGGATAAAGTCAAAGGCCGGTTCTGGGAGGGACGCTTCAAATGCCAAGCCCTGCTCGACGAAACGGCCACAGCCTCTTGCATGGTTTATGTGGATCTCAATCCAATCCGGGCCGCCCTGGCAGATACTCCTGAAGAGAGCGAATTCACCAGCATCCAGGAACGGATCCGCACCTGGCGCTCACCCACCTCAACCATTGCTTCCGCACCCGGCTCCATCGAAATACAGAGTTTGCCATCTGTTCCCCTCTGCCCTGGCTCCAGTCCCATCCCGCTTCCCGATTCGATTCATTCATTCAACACCTGGCTGTGTCCAATCCATTCTGAAAACTCAACGGCGCGGAATTCTCGAAATGTATGACACCGACTATTTCGATCTTGTCGACAAGTCAGGACGGATGACACGATCCGATAAGCCCGGAGCCATCGATGCCGATCTCCCTCCGATCCTGCTGCGGATCCGCGCTAATCCGAACTCTTGGCTTGATACTGTTTCCCATTTCGGATCAAAATTCCACCTCGCTGCCGGCATGGCGGCCAATTTACACGCCTTCGCAGATCACCTCGGCAGGCGCTGGCTCCAGGGCGCCACCCCGGCTCGCGCCGCATTTGCCTCCACGCCATCTCAATCTCCCTGATGATACTCTTGCAGGCAGAGCAAAAAATCGGTGACAGGCAACTCTTTCCTCAATTTCAATCTGCTATCAGATTATTAAATTGGGGAAAGAGTTGCCTGTCACCGATTTTCTATGTTTTACTTGCTTTCCAGAAGAACCGTCGGGAAAGCCTCTCTCCAACGAACTAAATCCCAAACCGGCTGCTGCGCATCTGCGATGGGTGAATTACCCATAAGCGACAACGTCCGGCGAAAGCCGGCGCCCATTGTTTCGGAATTACCGGAGAAAACGACAATCCAAATGTTCCTACTGGACCCCACGATGATCTTATCCAAAACTTCCTCGACTTTTGTATCCCTTAAATCTAAGTCCAATTTGGGTTCATCAGGCATTGATGCGATGCTCCCTGCATGGCCCTGCGGCCCAAATATGATATCGTTCACAAAGTCGTGGAGCTGTGCGGATACCATCTCAAACGGTTGCTGATGGACTTGGAATCGGCTTAGACCCAACTTCAGAAAATTCTGCCGGTCAGGAATCAGCTCAGTGGGAACAACATGAAGGACTCCATTCCTCATCTGAACCTGATACACAGGCTGTTTCCATACTCCTTTACCGACCTGAATTTCATAGCCCGGCCATTTTGCGATAATTTGAGCGAAAATATCCTCAATCATGACGTTGTTCCAGGAATGGGTAAATGGGACTTTAGCTTCAGAACTATCCACCCATTCGACGCCCATCGGAATCTGAAAATCCGCCGCCGCCTTGGTTAGCGCATCAAGGAAGTTATTTGCAGATAGAGAATAGTTCTGAACCTGCATTGCCAGCCTGGAGTGCAGATCATCATTTGCTGAAATAGATCTGTCCCTAATACGCTTGTAATCCAGCACCGCATCTCCCGCATAAAACTTGTTATCGCGCTGGGGATTGGGTGTGTATTCGAATCGATCAACTCCGTTCATGGGCAGGTAGGATGAAATCACCGACAGGATGTATTTTCCCTCCTCAATATCATTTTGGAATCGCAAAACGACAACTACGTTGACTCTATGCGAATATACTTTTATCGGGTTTAGAGCTCTAATCGGCTCGGCCCAGTACTTCGACGGGATATAAAGGTCATCGCCCTCCCTTTTTCCTATTTCTTCCCCTGCCAAAAAAGCCCGATTGAAATTGTTGTAAGTCTCAAACGCAGCGCCAGCCAATTCCCTGGACGATTGCATTCCCCCGTTTGTCATATTGCCGGTTTGGCCGCTGACAAGCATTGGAAAAAGCAGCACTGCTCCGAATATAAAGATCGATTGTCGAGGCATGTGCCGGCTCCCCCATCTTTTGGTTAAGCTGATCACTTAATGTGTAGCAATAATAGCAAAAATCCTTTGCACTAAAATGGTTTCGATATTGTCACTGCTTAATCCTCGAACAGAAGGGACTATGGTTTCCGCGGCTGAAAAGATCTTTTCGTGGACCGAGACCATGGTATTTGCGAACGAAAAGATCTTCTCCGCGGGGGCGACCATGTTCTTCGTCACCGAAAAGATCTTCTCCGTGGCGGCGACTATCGTCTTCCTCAAGGAAAAGGTCTTTTCCATAACGGCGACTATAGTCTTCGCCACTGAAAAGATCTTTTCGATCATCACGACAATGTTCTGCGTCGCTGAAAAGATCTTTTCAATCATCGCGACAATGTTCTGTGTCGCTGAAAAGATCTTTTCAATCATCGCGACAATGTTCTGCGTTGCTGAAAAGATCTTTTCGATCATCGCGACAATGGTCGGAGGCGATATCCATCTATTGATTCTAAATGATTTATAGCTACGCTCGATTTTGACTGTGGTGTTTGTCACTGAAAAGATCTTTTCGATCATTAAAAAGATC
>JBEKKY010000326.1:0-4519 GCA_050010475.1 Acidobacteriota bacterium
GGGTTTTACCGACGCGATCTGCCGGAAGAGAAATTGCTCGCACGCCGCAATCTCGTCCGCTTCCGGATTCCGGTTTCCGGGAGGGCGGCATTTGAGTATGTTGCAGATGAACACATCATTCCTGTTCAGATCAATCGCCTCGATGATTTTGGTCAACAGTTGTCCCGCACGCCCCACGAAAGGCAAACCCTGTTCATCTTCATCGGCGCCGGGAGCCTCGCCGACAAACATGAGCTCCGCATTCGGATTCCCCGAACCAAAGACAATGTTCTTGCGCGCGGGAGACAGCTTGCATCGCTTGCAATCTTTCAGATCGGCACGGATTGAGTCGAGCGTCTCATCGCCTGAAGCGCTGTTCACGAGAGAGGAAACGCTATCGAGAGTTTTTTGCGTCGCGGACTGAGAAACGTTTTTAGTCACCGGAGGCGCCGGCGGGGACTTTTGCTCCGGCCAGCCTGCTGTTCGCGGCTTTTGTGGTCCACGCCTGCCGGAAAAGCCGGCACTGGCAGCCGGGACTTGTGCCTTTCCAGCCTGGACCCAGCGAACGCCCAGATCCTTGTAGAGCTTGAGGTGTGCAAGAATTTCTTGTCGCAGATCTTTGTCGTTGGTCATGTCCCCAGCTCCAGCTGGTCCAATACGGCTTCGTCGTTTCGCCAGTTGCGGGCTGTTTTTACCTGAAGCCCGAGATACACTTTGCAGTCCAACAGCTGCTCCAATTCCTGGCGCGCGGAAATGCCCAGATCCCGAAGCTGAGATGCGCCGGCGCCCAGAATAATGCCTTGCTGCGAACGCCTTTCAACCAGAATGTCCGCCTCAATCACCACAAGGTTTTTTTCAGCCCTCTGGCTCTCATCGAATTGTCTGATGAGAACAGCAGATGTGTAGGGAAGCTCCTCACGCACCCGCTCCAGCAGTTTCTCCCGAATGAACTCCGAAGCCAGAAACCGCTCCGAACGGTCGGTGAACTGTTCGGCTTCATACAGGGGCTCGCCCTCGGGCAGATGCTTGAAAATTTCGTCGAACAGCAACCCCAGATTCTCGCCGGTTTTCGCGGAAATGGGCATGATCTCGAGAAAATTGTACGCCTCTGCATATCGCTGCATGATGGGAAGGAGTTTGGGTTTTGCAATCTTGTCGATCTTGTTCAGCAGCAGGAGAGAATTGCTTTGAGCTTTTTTTACAGTCTCGAGCACGAAATGTTCCCCCGATCCGAACGAGATCGAAGCGTCTACGACCAGCAGCACGAGGTTGACATCCCGCATCCCTTCATACACGGTGTGCAGCATCCGACGATTCATGCCGTAAGCAGGCTTGTGAATCCCGGGGGTATCCATGAAAACGACTTGCCCTCGGGCTTCGGTGGTAATCCCGAGAATCCGGTGGCGCGTGGTCTGAGGTTTTGAAGAGACAATCGAAATTTTCTGACCGATCAGGGCGTTGAGAAGGGTGGATTTTCCGGAGTTCGGCCTTCCGATGATTACTGCAGTTCCACATTTCATATGAAGAATAATACCGTTCTCCGTTATCCATTCCCTGTTATCCGTTTACGCCCTTTCGACGGGGAACGGGGAACGGAGGGAAGGGGTTTTCATGCGCTCTATGCCCGTTTCCGAAGAGACAGAGCCAAATCCAGGATTTTGTCGGCGATGGAGAGCTTCGATTGATCCTTGAGCGTGATCGTCTCACCGGTCCGGCTCAGGATGTGAACCGTTGACGAGTCCGCCCCAAACACACCTTGAGAGACGTCGTTCGCAACAAGGAAATCCAGGTGCTTTCGATTCAGCTTTTTCCTGGCAGAATCCAGCAGGTTTTCTGTTTCGGCCGCGAATCCGACCAGAATCTGGTCCTTTTTCCCCTTTCCCAGCAATTCCAGAATGTCCTCGGTTCTCTCCAGATGCAGATTCATCCCGCTTTTGTTTTTCTTGATCTTCTGGGCGACAACCTCGGCCGGGCGATAATCGGAGACCGCCGCCGCCTTCACGACGATGTCCATGGTCGGATACAGCCGCAACACGGCATCTTTCATCTGCGCTGCCGAACGCACCTGTATGAGTTGCACGCCTGAAGGAGCTTTCAACGCCGTCGGCCCAGATACCAGAAAAACCGAGGCCCCTCTGCGCTGCGCCGTCTCCGCCACAGCATATCCCATTTTCCCGGAGCTGCGATTCGACAAGAACCTGATCGGATCGATATCTTCCACGGTGGGTCCGGCTGTGACCAGTACCTTCATTCCGGCGAGCGGTTGGCCGCCCCGGAGTGTCTCCAAAATGCGGTGCACGATCACGTCAACTGCCGCCAATCTGCCTTCGCCTTCCATTCCGCACGCCAGCGGACCGGGCTCCGGATCGACAAAGGAATGTCCTCGAGCCTTCAGAATTTCCACATTTGCCCGAACTGCCGGATGATGCCACATTTCGACATTCATCGCGGGCGCAAGCAGCACGGGAGCGGGAGTGGAAAGATAGAGCGTGGAAAGAAAATCATCCGCGATTCCATGCGCGAATTTACCCAATATATTCGCAGTCGCGGGAACCACCGCAAGCAATTGGATCGATTGGGCCAGGCTAATATGATGAATATCCCGGTTCTGTCCGGGCGCAAACATGTCCGTAATGACATTTTGAGCGGACAGCGATTCGAAGGTCAGCGGAGTGACAAACTCGGCGGCGGACCGCGTCAGAATGACCTGCACGGAAAATCCCGCCTTCTGCAGTCCTCGCATGACTTCGATTGATTTGTAGGCAGCAATACAACCGGTGACGCCCAGCGCGATTTCCACAACCGGCTCCCTAGGTTTGGCTCGACGGCTCCACCGGCGGCAGTATTTCGAATGCGAGGAGGTCCTGTTCCAATTCCTTCATCGCGATAAATGCCGGTTTGGTGGAACGCGTCTTGATTTTCGGCTTGGCATTATTCTGCAGCTGCTTGGCTCTCTCAGCCGCCAAAATGATGAAGCGATATTTTGATCCTATGCTTTCAGGGATCTTCTGCATCCATTCCTCCAAAAGTTGCTAATATCGATTTTGCAGATTCGATCCGGGCAGTCATCCGGCACCGTGCACTTAGAATAATGGACTCCAGTTCATGCGTGGAGCTGCCGAGATCCTCGTTGATGATCAAATAATCGTATTCCTGATAATGACGAATTTCCTTGCGGGCCCTGGTCAATCGCTGCTCGATCACGACCTCGTCGTCAAGGCTTCTGCGTCGGAGCCGGTCCCGAAGAATCTGGAATGACGGCGGCAGTATAAATACCGCAATGGAATCCGGGCGTTTCCGCTTCACAATGGCGGCGCCCTGAACGTCGATGTCGAGAAGTACGTCATCCCCTGCTCGCAGGCAATCCTCGACGAATATTCTGGAAGTACCATAGTAGTTGCCGTGTACTTCAGCCCATTCCAGCAGGCTGTCGCCGAGAATCAAAAGCTGAAATTCGCGACGATCGACAAAAAGGTACTCCACGCCGTTCCGTTCGGCGCCGCGTGGCGCTCTAGTCGTATACGACACGGAAAACCGGACGCGGGGCAACCGCTGCAGCAGGCTGGCGACTAAAACGGATTTCCCGGCGCCCGAAGGCCCGGAGACGATAATCAGATTGCCAGTTCGGGCCATTTCACTCAACGTTCTGAACCTGTTCACGAAGCTTTTCGATATCTGCTTTGATGGCGATTGCGTTTTGCGAGACTTCCAGATTTCCGGATTTGGACAGGATTGTGTTCGCCTCGCGCTGCAGCTCCTGAAGGAGAAAATCCAGCTTCTTCCCTGCCTTTTCCTTCCCGCTCATCAATGCGTGATATTGCTCAATATGGCTTTTCAACCTGGCGACCTCTTCCGAGATATCGCACTTATCCGCCAACAGCGCGGCTTCCTGGGCCAGTCGCTGGGGATCAATTCCTCCCTGCGGCAAAAGCTGTGCAAGCCGTTCACGAATCTTCTGCATGTTCTCCGGGGCCGAATTCACGCTCAGTTCCTGGATCTGGCGCGCACTCTCTTCCACAGAGGAAAGATTGCGCAGCATATCGGTTCGAAGCGCTTCCCCTTCGCGCCGGCGCATCTGAAGAACGCTTTCGAGCGCTTCATTCGTGCTCCTTTTGACCAGCTCCGATAAAATCCCCGTGCTATCCGCAACCGTCTCTCTGTTCTGCAGAATGCCCGGCAAACCCAGGATGGTCTTGAGGTCCAGCGAATCCTGAAGGTTAAACTCCTGTTTTAGCCTTTCGGCAGCCTCCATGTAGCCCCTGGCAAGATTGGTATTAACCAGAAATGCCGCCGCGCTCAGGTTCTGGACAGCCACATTGACCTCCACCCGTCCCCGGTCGAGAGCATTTCGAACCAGCTGCTGGATTTCTCCCTCCAGGAATAAATGCTCTCGCGAAAGTCGGACATGAAGGTCTAAGAAACGGTGGTTAACAGTTCGGATTTCCACCGAAACCGTGAGGTCGTCCTTCTGAGCGGTGCCAGTTCCATAGCCAGTCATGCTCAGAATCATCTGTGGCATACCTCGGTGTCAAAATCAAAA
>JBEKKY010000327.1:0-4502 GCA_050010475.1 Acidobacteriota bacterium
GGCAATCTCTGCGTTGCTCGTCGTCAACGATGTCCCCGCATCGCTTCCTCCTCGCGCCTTGATCTTGCCCGCAATACCTATGCGCGCGACCTATTGTACTTTCACCACGGGCTGCTAGCCCGAGTTTGCTACGCGCGGGTGCGCCTGATAGAGCTTGCTCGAGCCAATCTCGAAGGCGAGCAGGATAGTTCTGGCGGCCGCAATGCCTGTACTCAATCGGATATTAGTTGATAAGCGGAGTAGAGGACGGCACTCCAACGCCCCGAAGAGCGGCGTTTGGATTGCAGCCATCCGATGCAGCTTTCACTTGGTTGCCGGTTCCGACTTATACAATATCTTGCAGAACAGGTCATAGAACCAAGTTATTAATACTCCGACGACGAAGCCATTTGCGAAGCCCCAGACCAATCCAACCACTGAGCCGGGATAGGAGACGGTGTAGCCGAGATAATATCCACCCAGCAGCTGGAGGGTGTGACCAATCCCTCGCATGATTGCCAGGAGGGTCACAACAAAAACCGCCAATCCCCAAACGACTCCCAACGATAAGCCTAGTGCGCTCTTTCGCAAATTCATGGCAGCCCCCTTTTTGTTTTCACCGTAACGATCCTCAGGAAGAACATAACAGTTCACTATAAAGCAAGCTGGTGTGCATCGGTATTGGTTTACGCTACGGTAAGCATTTCCCCGTGTCAAGAGAATCGCGCAATAACAACGTTTTGATCGATTTTTTTTGAACCCTTTCCGCGGGATGGCGTATCTAAATCAACAAATGTTCCTGGTCTTATTCTTACCTCGCGGGGTGGAGGTCCCTTTCTTAGCTCCACCCCTTATTTATTTTCCCGTCCAAAAAAGACTCAATCAAAATTTCTTGAACGGATAGAGTCCGAATACCGTCTAACCTGGTAGCAACCAAATCAAAGAAACTCCCCGGAGGGGCAGGTTCAAATTCCGTTCCTGCCCCTCATCCTCACCGAATTTCCAAAATCCGGCCAAGAGCTTTTTCCGGGCAACTATCAAGTATTGCGGATGTATACCAGAATGTTGTTACCGGAAAGAGAGACTTCGCTGAAGGAAACCACAACCGATATTTCCTACGAGAGAGTCCGGTTTGGTGGCGCCTCGCGAGAGTTCTGGCTGCCACGCGAGGTATATGTCGATTGGAATTTTCCAGGTGGCATGAAGTATATTAGCCGGCACAAATATTCCGACTATCATTTGTTTACCGTTCAAAGCGATTACAAAATCACTCAACCCAAAGCCGGCAAATGAAGGAGTGGATGTTTTGCCGGGAGCGCCGGCGTCTCGCCGGCGCTCCCGGGGAGGGACATTTCTGTTGGCGCAGGTATCGCAGTTTAGTTCGCGGCTGTGCGGCTTTCCTTCGGCGGATCGGGATCCATCAGGTTCAGCCTGGAGGCTTTCAATACGCCCTCCAGCTGACGCAACTGGCTCAGCACGGCGTCGCTCACATCTCCATCCACGCTGACAAACGAGGCCGCCTTTTCGCCTCTTCTGCTCCGGCTCCACTGCATCGCCCCGATATTGATGCCGTTGGCGCCGAGCAGCGTGCCTATTCTTCCGATCGTGCCCGGCTTGTCAATGTTCTGGAAGGCCAGGACGTAAGGCGCGGGCTCAAAATCGAGTTTGTAGCCGAAGAAGTCGACGATCCGCAGTTGATCTCTGGCAAACACAGTGCCCGATACCGATTGTTCCTTGGTTTTCGTAATGAATTTTACCGTAATCAGGTTGGTATATTTGTCCAGGTGCGAGCTCCTGCTTTCGATCAGCTCGATCCCCATGTTTTCCGCGATCAATTCCGCATTCACGTAATTCACTCTTTCTTCAATAATGGGGCTCAGGAAGCCCTTTAAAACGGAAAGAGAGAAAATCTTGGTTTCTTTGTCGGCCAGGTCGCCGCAATAAACGACTTCGAGCTTCTCTACGGTTTCTTTCTCAGCCTGATAATAAACCTTCCCGAGAATTTCGGCCAAATCGATGTACGGCTTAAGCTGAGCCAGGTCGCCGGGCTTCAAGGGAGGCATGTTAACAGCGGCGACCATCTCTCCTTTCAATGCATCGGAGACAAGCTGGGTTATCGCAGTGCCGACGTTGTAGTTTGCTTCCTCTGTGGATGCGCCGAGGTGGGGAGTAATGATGACGTTATCGAGCTCGAGCAAAGGATTTTTATAGGTTTGATCCTGCGGCGCCTTGTCATAGCCCGGCTCGGGATCCAGTACATCGATTCCGACTGCAGCCACGTGACCGCTTTTGATGGCGTTATATAGCGCTTTTTCATTGTACAAACCGCCCCTGGCAGCATTGACGAGCTTCACACCCTTCTTGCAGATTTTCAGCTGCTCTTCGCCGACCATCCCGTAGGTTTCCGTCGTCTTGGGAGTGTGGATTGTGATGAGATCGGATCGGCGTAACAGTTCATCGAGTGTTTGACATTTCTCCACGCCATTCCTTTTGAATTTGTCGTCGGTAATGTACGGGTCGTATGCGATCGCTTTCATGTTCGCGCCGATCAGCTTTCGGGCGACAATGGAACCGATCCTGCCCAGGCCGATGATGCCCACCACCTTGCCGTCGAGCTCCTGTCCGATGAATTTGTTCCTTCGAAAATCCAACTTCTTCCCGGCGGCGTTTGCCTGAGGGATGTTCCTGAAGATGGAATACGCCAGTCCGATGGCGAGTTCTGCTGCGGCCATGGTATTGCTCTCAGGCGTGTTGACAACGATGATCCCTTTTTGAGTGCAGTGCGGCACATCGATGTTGTCGATTCCATTGCCGGCTCGTCCTGCCACCTTCAGGTTGACGCCTTTGGCAATCAGCTCCTGGTCAACCTTTGTTACGCTCCTGACTATTATGGCATCATAGTTTTGGATGATTCCGAGCAAGTCTCCGCGCGAAATGCCGTATTTTACGTCAACCTCGAATCCATTTTGATGCAGGTAGTCGATTCCTTCGTCGGCAATTCTCTCCGTTACGATAATTTTCATGATGTGATGGCCTCTAATTGTTTTGTGTCAGCGCTGCGGCAGCCCCCTGGGACTGCAGTGCCAATACTACCACGGAGGCAATTCAGATCAGGTTGAAAAAATCGCCACGGATTCCACGGATTTCACGGATTTAAAATCTGTGAAACCTGTAGCTTCGAAACTTAGCTCGGATATCGTTTTAAGGTGATTCAGGCCGGGCAATAAGTCTACAATGCATTCGATTTGCTATTCGGATAAGCAGGCAGGAATTCTCACTCATTTAAGGAGGTATCGTGATGGCGGGATCAAAATACGGGAAGTATTTCATGACGGAGCCAATTGAAATAGGTCCGATGCTTCATGCGTGTGGAGAGGACGGTTGTGTCGGAGCCCAGTTTACCGGGTTTCCGATCGAAATGCAGTTACTGTGCCTGAAAGAACCCGGGGTCATGATTCATAAGCCGCATGCACACGATGTGGATGAGCTCTTTTTCATTTTCGGAGGGAATCCGCAGAACTATTTTGAATTCGGTGCCGTCATTGAAATCATGATGGGCGAGGAACAAGAGCGGCATATCGTCGACAAAACCACGATTATCTATGTTCCTAAGGGAGTGGTGCACTGCCCGATTACCACGCTCAAAGTCGATAAGCCCGTTCAATGGATGCATGTGTTGTTTCAGGGCAGATACCTAATGGCTCCAGGAGAAGACATGTCCGGGCATCCCAAGCATTCCGATCGCCATCCGTATGATCCGGAAGACATCGTGAAACTCAGAAAGGGAATCACGGAGGGGATCAAAGCCAAGCCGGTGGCAAAACGCAGATAAAACATTGACGATTGACGATTGAAAACCACCATTCGCATTTCAATCGTCAATCGTCAATCTGCAATCGTAAATGCTTTAAAATGTGCTCAACCGGATCCACTGTCCCACCATGTAACTGCATACGTCCGAAGCCAGAAATGCCACGGCAGGCGCCACGTCCGCCGGAGTGCAAAGCCTCTTCAATGCCGACCGTTGCCGGTTCGCTTCCAGAAAGTCCTCCGGGGCGTTGGCGGTCAATCCAGTCCTTCCCAAGCCGGGAGCAATCCCATTCACAATGATTCCAAGCGAGGCCACTTCCAGGGCCAGAGAATGCGTCCAGGCCTCGATCCCGGCCTTTGCGGCTCCGTAAACTGAAATCGAGGGAACGCCCTGTCCACCGGAAGTGTTGACGATCCGCCCGTATTTTTGTTTCGCCATGTAGGGGATCACCGCCTGGGCAACATTCATCTGTCCGATCAAGTTGACAAGGATGTCTTTGTCCCAGTCCGTCCGGGTCATCTCCATAAAGGGCCGTTCCCGGCTGCTGGCGCCGGCATTATTTACCAGTATGTCGATTCTGCCAAATTTATCAATTACGGTCCTGATCATGGTTTCGACTTCGGCACGGTCAATTACATCCGCCTGCACGGCAAAAGCACGGCCGCCGGCTTTTTCTATTTCCGCTGCCGTCAGGTGAGCCCATTCTGGAACG
>JBEKKY010000328.1:0-4499 GCA_050010475.1 Acidobacteriota bacterium
ATATAATTTCCTAGACTGCCTTCAAAAATTGGACGGGCCCGGCGTAAACTGAAACTGTCGATCAGTTGGTGGGGGCTGGTGCTGTAATAGGTATTGCTGTCATAAGCTGTCTTGCCGTCTACCTGCAAATGGCCCCCAATTCTAAGACGATAAAGCCCATCCTGACTGGAGATGGAAAAAGTATTGCGGCCGGTGTTTACCAAGGGCTGCTCCTTCACCTGTACCACTCCTTCCGGAGCCTGGAGCTTATTGTCGATGGCATCCAACCGCGCCTGTGTTGGGGCGGCGGTTGCCGGTTGCGTAGATTTGCCGGATGCCGCCTCGAGTTCATTCACTTTTCCCTCAAGGAGTTTCACCAGGCTTTCCAATCGCTGCACACGCTCCTTGAGGGCAGCGGTTTCCGAATCGGAGGGAGTCTGGGCATTTGCGAACGAATGCAACACTGCTATTGCGATGACGGCAAGGGAAGACAAGTATCGATGGCGCATAGGACCTTTCTCCAGTGTCAACTTTCAGCCTTCAAAGGTTGGATCTGCATAACCCCCCGAGAAACTCCTGGTGTATCTTTGCGGTTTTGCCGATCAGAACCGGCAATAAGATCAGGGAGAGAGTAATCTATATCAGTAAATTGTCAATTGCCTACTGCCCCCGCGATTAAGCCTTCAGTGTTGTTTGCAGCCTCGGGGCTGCGCAATGCCAAAGTGCGAACCTCCTCGGCTACCACTGCAAAGCCCTTTCCGGACTCCCCGGCGTTCGCGGCTTGACAACGCCCGTTCCCGCCGTTAATGTCGAAAGGGGTTGGCACATTCTTCATGTCGCCCCCGAGGTCGGGAGGGAGGTTTTCTCGCTTGAAACGGCTGTTTCCAAAATTTCGCAATCGTCTCGCTTTGGCGGCCAGCTATCTCGCAAAGAGAACCCACGTCAACGGGGGGCCGCTGACCCTGACAATTGAAAGCACGGCAAAATGCAACCTTTTTTGCCCGATGTGCGCGCGCGAGAAATTCTATTTTCCACCGCGCAATATGGAGTTTTCCACTTTCCGGAAGGTGATAGATGACGGGAAGGATTTTTTGGAACTTGCCGTTCCTTATGGAACTGGGGAGCCGCTGCTCAATCCTGAAATCTATGACATGATTGCGTATTGCACTCGAAATCGCGTCCCAACGGGAATTTCCACCAACGGCACTGTTCTGTCGGAAAAATCAAGCCGTAAGCTGATTGAGGCCGGCTTGGATTACATCGTATTTGCGTTTGACGGCGCAACCCGCGAAACATTTGAAACCTACCGGAAGGGAGCGAATTTCGACAAGGTCCGGAACAACATACTTGGTTTTCTGCGGGTGAAAAAGGAAATGCGGTCGAAGATTTTCTGCATCATTCAAATGGTCGCACTGAAGGAAAATCAAAAAGAAGCGGAAGCGTTGGTTCGAATGTGGGACGTAGAAGGTATCAATCAAGTGCGGATCAAGAAGGATGAAGTCCAAAATGAAGGGTCTGCCATTCCGGGAAGCACATCGAATCGGCCGCGGTTACGGCATCCCTGTTACCTGCTTTGGCGCGGGCCGATGTACATTCATTACGACGGCACGGCCTTTCCGTGCTGCTACATTTATCCGGATGAGCCAGTCGGCAATATAAAGCGAAACAGCTTACGGGAAATCTGGAACTCGGAAAAGCTGGTGCGCTTGAGGGAAGCGCACATTCGAGGCGATCTGCGTGGCTACAAATCCTGCCTGAACTGCCCGGCGGCCAAGCCGCATCTCCCGATCGCGCTCGGCAGCTTTCTTATCAATACCCACACTGTATTGAAAGCCGTCCCGTTTTTCGAACGAATGGCGCAGCTCCGCAATTTCTCGGTTTTTGAGACACTGCAGTAAATGCAAGCCGCACATTTCCCCGTGCGGCCGGGAGCGCTTGAGCCTCCACGAATGACAATGCCCGCATTTGGCGCCGCCGCCAAAGTGGTCGCAAAAAATATTGAAGAAAGCAAGAAATTCTCTGCAAGTCGCGCAGGTTGGAGCGTCATCACTACCGGGAAGCCCGGCACGCCCGGCGATCAAACAAGAGCCAGAGGATTTCAAAATGAGAAGATTATCTGGTTTCATCCCGGTACTCATTGCAATTGGACTGCTGGCCTTGCAGGCCCCTGGCCGGCCCGCAGCCAAGGCGGAAAATCAGCAGGTTGGAATGGATGGATTGGTTCGGGATTTCGTGCGTCGAATCGAGAAACTGGAGACCAATGCGGCAGCCATGCAGAAGCGAATAGATGATCTGGAAGCAAAAACCTCAAACAGGACTTTTGGTTGTCCGTGTCCTGCAGTCAGGATGCCTCCGGGCGCGAGGCCCTTCTGCTTCAATGGAATGCAATATTGGCTGTTGCCGGTAACGGCCGGGCAAAATCCTTAGAGATTCCTTTGCGTCTTTGAGTCTTGGAGGCAATTCAGTCTGAACTCCAAGACCCAAAGACGTAAACAAAACCTGATCTGCTTATTTGGCCCGCTTGGCGACGAATTGCTCGCCGCCCGCATCGCCAACGGTTCGAGCAAATTTTATTTCATCCCCGGACACAGTTCCCTTATAGCTGATTTTTAATTCCATTCCCTGATAATTCAGGTTTTCGATAAAAGATATCTCGTTTCCCTCGATTTTTCCTTCCTGGATTTCGGTAGTCGCCTTGGCTCCGCCGATATCGGAAATTGCTTTTCCCGTGAGCTTGGCCCCATCCGTCTTCAGTTCAAAGGCGTACTTTTGGGGGCCGACCTGGGAATCAAATTCGGCGTTCCATTTGCCGGTGATGTCCGCAGCATAGGCACACGCCAGACCAGCGACAATCAAAACCATCACAATCATGCTTTTGCGTAGGAACATAGTTTTCCCTCCACACTGGTTTTATTCTTCTTCGCACTTTTGGTCAGAGTATATGCCACGAATTTCACGAATTCAAATCGGTGAAGTTCGCCGAATCTGAGGTGTTTTGAAGGGCGTTGTTACAACGCCTTCTCCAGTATATCGGTGAGTTCCCTGGCTGTGAGCTGGACCGGGTTGCCCTTCATGCTGCTTGATTTTTGAGCTAATTCGACAATATCCGATAAATCGTCTCTGGTCACGCCGAATGCTGAAAGGCGCGGCACTGAAAGAGCAGCACACATCGAATGGACCCACCGCACGCCTTCTTCTGCCTGTGCGGAAGATCTGCCTGTCAGCAGCGCGGCAATTTCATCATATCTGGAGAGAGCGGACGAATTTCCGGACCGGGAATTCAGTGCGCGCCAATTGGCCTCCATTACGACCGGTAAAAGGCGGGCGCAAACAACTCCGTGCGGAATGGGATATTTGCCGCCTAAAGGGGCTGCAAGGCCGTGAACGGCGCCCAGCCCGGCATTCGTCAGGGCAAGGCCGCCAAACAGACTGGCGAGCGCCATGTTCTCGCGCGCCTGAGCGTTATTTCCTTCCGAGCATGCGGTGCGCAGCCAGAGTGCTGCGCGGCGGATTCCGTCGCGGCAAAAAGCGTCCGTTGCAGGATTCGCTGCATTGCTAACAAAAGGTTCGATAAGCTGTGTGAGCGCATCCATTCCTGTGCTGGCCGTGATATGGGCCGGAAGCGAGTGAGTAAGGACGGGATCGACCACAGCCAGCAAAGGGAACATCCGCGGACTGCGCAGACTGACTTTCACCCGGTGCTCTGGAGAAGCAAGGACCGCATTCCGCGTAACTTCGCTTCCCGTGCCCGCCGTTGTTGGTATGCAAATGCACGGAGCGCACGGCTTCGTGAGTGGCAATCCCTGGCCGACTACCTCGAGATAATCAAGGGAGTCGCCCGGATTTGTCATCAACGCCGCGATTGCTTTCGCTGCGTCCAAAGCGCTTCCACCGCCGTAGCCGATCACAAGCTCGCATCCGGCGCTCTTTGCGGCCTGGACGCCGTCCAGGACTGCCGGGATCGTTGGCTCGCCTGGAACAGGAAACACCATGCATTCCAGGCTTCGGCCACGCATGGCTCGCGTGAAAGAATCGGCGCGTTCGGGCGTGCTTCCTGTAACAATCATAACCCGGCGGCCTAATAATGCAGCTGCCGATAGTGCCTCTCCAACTCTCCCTGATCCGAAAACAATTCTTGTGGCAGTGGCGAATTCGAAATGCATTGATAGTCCTTATAGCTAATATCCCCTTTTCCTGTCGACTACGTTGAGAAGTCTCATCCCGTCCAAATAGCGACGCAGGTTCTCACAAAACAATGCCGTCGCGTGCAGCACGTAGTCCTCTCTGCTGCCGGAAATATGAGGGCTCAAAATCACATTTTCAAACCGCCAAAGCGGACTCTCCTTAGGAAGAGGCTCGATATAGGTGACATCCAGACCGGCGCCGGCGATCACTTTCTTTTCGAGAGCGCGTATGAGCGCTTCCTCGTCCACAAGGCGTCCCCGCCCAATGTTGATCAGTCGGGCGGTCGATCTCATTGCGTTAAGCTCTGCCTCTCCTATAATGTGTCGGGTCTCGGG
>JBEKKY010000329.1:0-4493 GCA_050010475.1 Acidobacteriota bacterium
TTAGAAGTGTCCCGTTTACGCGTTCACGGGTTAACGCGTTAACGCGTAAACCCGTAAACGCGTAAACGTTATTTGTCGAAATCATCCAGAATCTTGAAAAGGTCGTGTTTCTCGTGAGCGGCTTCTCTTACACCCTTATCCCTTCTCATTTTGAAGAAGTTGACTTCGCCCTCATCCAGGACTCTGCTGGTCTGTACGGTGTGCATGATGTAGTGATCGACCAGTCCACGATCGATGCCCATCGTCGTGTAAATCATCTCCCGCATTGCCTTGCCTACTGCGATGCCGTCTTTGGGATGGATGCACAGGCCGTGGGCCAGGTTCCGGACCTCTTCGTCGAGCTTGTCGGCCGGCACGGCTTTATTGATCAGATTGTATTCCGCCGCCTTTTTCCCGTTGAATCTTCTGCCTGTGAGGCAAAGCTCCATCGCGCGGGTAAATCCGCAACGAAGTATCATGATGGGAGTGAGCGTCATACCACCCTGGCCCAGACGCTCCTCAACGTGTCCCATTTGGCAGTCTTCGCTGGCGATGATCATGTCGCAGTGGGATACAATATTGAATGCGATGCCGAGACAATAGGTGTGGAGTTGCGCAATCGTCAGCTTCTTGCAGTAGAGAATTCTTCTGTGGAAATCCAGGAAGACGCGTCGGTCAAATTCAAATTTGACTCTCAGCGGGATGCGTTGTTTGCCTTTTTCTCCGGGCTTCGGTTCTTTCATGCCATAAACGAAGCCAACGCCGGTTAAATCGGCGCCCGCGCTGAACGCGCGTCCCGCGCCTCTAAAGACGATGACCTTCACATCATCATCTTGTTCTGCTTCGTCTAAAGCAGCCGTCCAATCGCGATAGATCTCCGGGCCGATTGCATTGAGTCTGTCCGGCCGGTTTAGAGTAATGAATGCAACCTGTTTTTCTTTTTCATAAAGTATGAACTCGTATCCCATTGTAAAACCTCCTTGACATTATTCGAGTGCGCCTGCGGCAAGAAGCTCGACAAATTCTTCATCCGTCTTGCCCAGAATTTTCGTCAGGACATATTCGTTATGCTCGCCCAAACACGGGCTTGGCAGAGACGCTTGCGCCGGCGTTTTTGATAAAACCATGCTGGATCCCAGATGCGTGAATAAGCCCATCTCGCTGTGCTCCATGGGCCAGAAAAGGCCGCGCGCACGCAACTGAGGATCTTCAAACAGATCGGCGGCATTCTCGACAATTCCGGCAGGAACGCCAGCCGCCTGCAATACAGACATAACCTCTTCCGGAGCCCGACCAATCGTCCAGGCTTCGATCAGAGCATCCAACGCGTTTTTGTTCTCTTTTCTATGTTGCAGGGTGTCAAACCGCGGGTCCGTTTCCAAATCAGCCCTGGCGATGGCCCTGCACAATGCTGTCCATTGAGCCTCGCTGGTTACAGCGATCGTGCACCATCGCTCCTTTCCCTTGCAGGGATACACATTATGCGGTGCAGCATAATCCACGGCATTCCCGTTCCTGAGAGGTTCTTTCCCATTAACCGCTGCGTCAAGAAGGCCCGGCAAAAGGAAATAAAGCGCGGTTTCAAACTGCGCCAGATCTATCAGCTGCCCTTTGCCTGTTCTGTCGCGATAATCCAAAGCCGCAATCAGAGCGGCGGAGGCAAAGCGCGGACTGATGCTGTCGGTATATGCACCCACACCCACAGGCAGAGGTCCCCGATCGGGCCATCCGATATATTGGGGAATTCCGGCAATCGCCGCGAGGATCATTCCGAAAGCCGCCAGGTTTTTGTACGGACCTTCAATCCCGAACCCATTCTGCCGGACCATAATAATATCCGGCTTAATCTTCGTCATGGCCTCATAGCCAAGGCCCCATCTGTCCATGACCCCGGGAGTAAAATTTTCCATTACAACGTCCGCCCACGAGATCAGATCCTTTGCAATGCCCAATCCGAGAGGGTTGTTCATGTTCAGGGACAAACTCATCATGTTTGCACTGAAGTGATTGAAATAGCCGCTTCGGTTCAGTCCGGCGATGTTGTCCTTGAAAGGCGCCGATGTCCTTGTGACGCAGGGACGCAGGCTCGTCTCCACCCTGACGACGGTTGCCCCATAATCAGCGAAAAATTTCAGAGTCAACGGTCCGACCATCGCCCAACTGAACGCCGCAATCTTCAGATCTTCAAACACTCCCTTTCCCATTCTTTCCTCTTCGAGTCTTTGAGTCCTCGAGTCTTTGAGCTCAACTCTAAGACTCAAAGACCCGAAGACTCAAAGCAAACGGCAACCGCTACACTTCACGGGCGGTGCGCAGGCCTGTTCCGATTGCATCCGCTATCAGCAACGGTTCTCTGCAATCGCCGACGGCATAGACCTCAGACACTTTCGCCTTGAGTCCATTGAGCAGCTCATTATTCGACGTCAGCGGCAAGGCCGTCACGATACTGTCCGCTTCAATGGTTTGTTTTTTGCCGTCGCCCTTGATTATAGTCAGACCCTTGTCGGTGATTTCCACGAACTCCTTCACACCGCTGATCAGGGTTACACCCTTTTTCTGAAACCATTTCAAAAGATTGGACAGCAAGGCGTCGACCATGCCGTCACCTATGGTCGGGTTGGTTTCAACAACGGTTACTGTCCTGCCTCGCTTCGCAAGAAACTCAGCAAGCTCGCAACCCTGAATTGCTCCGCCGATCACAACGACCCTTTTTCCCATCGGCATGTAGAACTTGGTCAGTTTTCCAATCGTTTCCGGTTTGAAAAACTTCAGAGCGAATTTGAGTTGCTGGTGTAGTGCAGCGCCATTGGCCACGTTGGGCCTGTCAATGCCGGGGATCCTGGGAATTGTGGAAGTACCGCCGGTGGCCAGGAAGACAACGTCCGGCTTGATCGCATCAACTACCGAAAGGTCCGCTTCTTTTCCGAGCACCACCTTTACTCCGAGCTTTGTCAGCTGCCGCGAGAAATAGTTAATGATGAGCGACAGATCCTCAGGGCGATTCCCTTTCACGACTGAAGCAACCGGCAGCAGTCCGCCCAGCGAGTTTGATTTTTCATAGAGGGTCACATCGTGACCGCGGAGCGCGGAGACTCTGGCTGCCGACATCCCGGCCGGCCCACCTCCGATAACCAAAACCTTTTTCTTTTTCGCTGCCTTTTCGATGGTGTTGTAAGGAGTTCCCAAAAGACCATTGATCCGGCATCTGCGGCTTCCAAGACAGTTGTCACAGCCTGTGCATGGCTGAATATCATCCAAACGTCCTTCCGCGATCTTTCTGGGATAGTCCGGATCAGCCAGGAGGCGGCGGGTCATTGCGATGAAATCGGCCTTGCCCGCCCGGAGGATTCTTTCTCCGATATTCGCATCGAGTTTGGCTACAACCGTGACCGGAATATTCACAGCGCTTTTGATTCCGGCGGCCGCAGGGACATTGGCAGCCACTCCAAGGTCACTCGCATCGTAAGCGTTCGGAAAAGACTCAATCGGGATGGGAGGCTCCGGATAAAAGAGAGCATCGGTCAGATATGCACCAACGTGATAGCCGAGAAAGTGGCTTCTGACTTGTATGGCATCGGCGCCCGCCGCCTGCAGGCATTTGGCAATTCTCTTCGCGTCATCATGAGTAAGGCATTGACTGTCCGAAACGCCGATGCCCTGGCCGATCTCGACGCCATTCATGATAATCGAGACGGGGAAATCATTCCCCGCCCGCTTTTTTATTTCGCGGATGACTTCCATTGCGAAGCGAGCCCGATTTTCAATACTCCCGCCGTAAGAATCGGTGCGCTTGTTCCAGAATGGAGAAAAGAAGTTATGCAGGAGATGGCTGCTTGCGGCGTTTATATCCACGCCATCGAACCCCGCCTTCCGGGCACGAACGGCCGCATTGGCGAACTTATCCACGATTTCCTGGATCTCTTCGACCGTCAGGGGGTGAGGTTTTTCGGCGTGAAAATCCCCCTCAAACTCGAAACTGACCGGAGAAGCACCGATAGGAGCGCCGTCGTACATTGGCTCCGGCACAAAGGGGAGCTTTACCTGCCACGGCCCGTCATGGTTCATCTGCATAAAGGTCGGGCAGCCGTGCTTATGGATGATTTGGACCAGTTCGCTGAGTCCCTGGATATACTTGTCATCATCGAGACGATATCGCTCCCTCCAACGTACGCCGCGAGGGTAATCAATCGTAGGGGATTCCACGATCAGCAGGCCGACGCCTCCTCTGGCGATTCCCTCATAAAATGCCAGCACTTCGGGACGCATATGCAGATCATCCTCGTGCCACATGAGCATGCCGGCGCCGGACTTGACGATTCGGTTCCTGGTTTTGACCGACCCGATGCGGCCGGGTTCGAGAAGCTTTTCATATCTTGAATTCATGCTCATGCACTTCACCTTCCTGCTTCAAATGTGTGGCGCGGCTCTTCAGAAAGTGCCTGAAAATTCTCGATCAGGTCCGAAGGACCGGCAGTGGCTAGGCCCGGCCGTCAGGCCGGGATAAAGATAGAGGA
>JBEKKY010000330.1:0-4489 GCA_050010475.1 Acidobacteriota bacterium
TTCTTTCGGGCAGTCGAGCACCGTAACATCGTAACCCTTGGTTTTCAGGGCCGTCCCCAGATAAAGGACGCCTGGATCCGGGGATATCTGGATGTTGTCCCCTTCGCGAACGGGCAGAGTCAACAATACCTTTAATGCCATGGGGGCAAGCTACCTGAAATCTCATCATGTGTCAACGAGACTTCCGGCACGAGACTTCCGGCAATGAGTGAACACGGCAGGACGGCTAAATTACAAAACACACATAAGGATCCATTTCGTGGTTTTCGTGTGTTTCGTGGTCAAAAGCTTTTTAATCCGTTTTTTAATCTTGAAGCACCGAACAAATGGCGCTGTACATCCGGCGATAGGCTTGATATTGGATCGCCATCCGGTCCACCTGCTCAGGCTGCGGCTTCACCACTTGAGCAATGCGGATCACCTCGTCGCAGGCAGAGTCAACGGACGTCCACCTTCCGGCGCCGACACCTGCAAGAATTGCCGCCCCGTAAGCGGCGCCTTCTTCTGCTTCGAGGATTTCAACCTCGCGCCCATACACATCCGCCTGGATTTGGCGCCATAACCGTGACCTCGCTCCGCCGCCCCCCAACCGGATCCTGTTTACCGGCACGCTCATGTCAGCAAAGAGCGTGAACGAGTCTCTCAAGCTGAAAGCCACTCCTTCCAGGATTGAGCGGACCACATGCCCCCGTGTATGGGAAGCGGTCAAGCCGATCAGGGCGCCGCGCGCGTTCGGGTCGAGGTGTGGAGTCCGTTCTCCCATGAGGTAGGGCGCCCAAAGGAGTCCGTCGGAGCCAGGAGGCGCTTCAGACGCCTCCGCAGTCAACCGTTCGTAGGGATCCCGGTCATCTTCTGCTCCTGCGCCGAAACGGTCGCGAAACCATCTCAACGAAAGTCCTGCGGCCTGGGTCACACCCATCACGTGCCAGCGTCCCGGCACTGCGTGACAAAACGTGTGCAGGCGCCCCTTTGAATCCAGCGCCGGCCTGTCTGTGGCGGCAAATACAACGCCGGAAGTCCCGATGGTTGCACTGACGGCGCCGGGCGCGACGATCCCCATCCCGGTTGCGCCGGCAGCCTGATCCCCGGCGCCGGCCACAACCGGAGTTCCGACTTTCAATCCCGTAGCGGACGCGCCGGCAGCGGTCACTTTCCCGCAAATTTCCTGGGACTCGTACAATCGGGGGAGTATCGACTCCTCGATTTCCGCGTACTGAATCATTTCGGAGGACCAACGTCGCTTTGCGACATCCAGGAGAAGAGTTCCGGAAGCATCCGCCATATCGATCGCCCGCTCTCCGGTCATCCGGAACCGGACATAATCCTTGGGAAGCATGACTGAACGAACGCGGCGCCAGTTTTCCGGCTCGTTTTGGCGCACCCACAAAAACTTGGTCAAAGTAAAATTCGGAAGCGCCGGGTTGCAGGTAAGCTGAATCAACCGGTCCGCGCCTACTCGACGGGTCAGTTCCAGGCACTGCTCCTCCGTACGGACATCGCACCAGATGAGCGCTGGACGCACCACAAAATCGCGCGAATCCAGCATTACAGCGCCGTGCATCTGTCCGGAGAATCCCACACACGAAATCCGGCTGCCGTCCAGATGGGCGCGATCCAGTGCACTGCGCACCGCGAGGCCGCAGGCCCGCCACCAGTCCTTCGGATTCTGTTCCGCCCAGCCGATCTGTGGAGAAGCGAAATGCTCATGCTCTTCGGTAGCGGAGGAAACCACATGTCCCTTCTCGTCTACAATCAGCGCGCGCGTCCCGCCTGTGCCCACATCGATACCAAGCAAGTACATGATCAATGCCTCAAATGGGGACGCCACCCTTTTTCGCGGAACGGCTGTTGTTAAGCCAGAATGCGTTAGCGAAAAAGGGTGGCGTCCCCATCTTTCTGGTTTTCTACATATATGATTTTCGTGTACGTTAACGGGGTGCTATAGTACCACGCATTTACCGATTTTCAAGCGGGCTGCCGACACGGAGGAGATTGCATGAAGCAATTTTCCGGAGTCCACATCAGTGTATCAAAAATCCTATTATCGTCGCTGTTGTTCTGCTTCATCGGAATCTCTGCCCTTCCGCAGGAACAACTTCCCTATCGCAATCCCAGGCTTCCGCTCGAACAGCGGGTCACAGACCTGCTCTCCCGCATGACGCTCGAGGAGAAGGTGGCGCAGCTGACAAGCACCATGGAAAGAATGGGAAGCGGTTCCGATGCATCCCTGGTGGATCCGAAGGGATCATTCCTGCCGGAACGCGCCGCCGTGCTGCTCAAGAACGGCATCGGACAGATCTCGCGGCCCAGCGGACTGCGAGGTCCGCGCGCGATGGCCGAGTTCACCAATAGCATTCAAAAATGGGCACGGGACAACACGCGGCTTGGAATTCCGGTATTGTTTCATGAAGAATGCCTGCACGGGCATGCCGCGCAGAAAGGCACGTCCTTCCCGCAGGCGATCGCCCTGGCATCTACCTGGGATCCCGACCTGGTCGAAAAGGTTTTTTCCGCGACCGCAAGCGAAGTGCGGGCACGCGGAGCCCAGCAGTGCCTGACGCCGGTGTTGGACCTGGCCCGTGATCCCCGATGGGGCCGCACCGAGGAGACTTATGGAGAGGATCCTTATCTCGGGTCACGCATCGGAGTGGCAGCGGTGAAGGGATTCCAGGGGATCGGACCGCTCGTTGACAAGTCCCACGTGATCGCCACGGCGAAGCATTTTGCCGTTCATGGACAACCGGAAGGAGGCGCGAATACGGCGCCGGGCAATTATTCCGAGCGCGTAATGCGTGAATATTTCCTTAAACCTTTCGAAGCGGCCGTTCGAGAGGGCAAGATCCAAGGGGTAATGGCTTCCTATAACGAAATCGATGGTATCCCATCGCATGGAAACAAATTTCTTTTGGACAATATTCTGCGGCAGGAGTGGGGATTCAACGGCATCGTCGTATCCGATTATTTCGGGATTAGACAGCTGCAGTCAAAGCATCATGTTGTGGCCACAGGAGAAGAAGCAGCCAAGCTGGCGCTGGAATCCGGCGTAGACATCGAGCTTCCCTTCCTCGAAGTCAATAGTCATCTGGTCGATCTGGTCAAGCAGGGCAAGGTTTCGGAGGCCTCTGTGGACCGCGCGACCGCCAGAATACTGCGATCAAAATTTATCACCGGCCTTTTTGACGATCCTTTCGCGGATCCTGATTATGCCGAGAAAATCACAAACAGCAGCGATCATCAGCAGCTCGCACTGGATGCTGCGCGAAAGGCTATCATTCTCCTCAAGAACGACGGCCATCTATTGCCACTCAAAAAGGGGAATTACAAGCACATTGCGGTGATCGGGCCGAATGCCGCCGAGGTGCACCTCGGCGGGTATAGCGGCTGGCCGGGACGAGGAGTCAGTATTCTGCAGGGGATTAAAGACAAAGTGGGGCGAGATGCGGAGGTTTTATATTCCCTCGGGTGCAGAATTACGGAGACGCGCGGAGGCAATGAAACGATGCCGACCCTTGAGGACAAGCTCGTGTTCGGGGACCCGGCCCTCAATGCCAAACGCATCCAGGAAGCGGTGACGGTCGCGCAAAAGGCCGACCTCACAATCCTTGCATTGGGCGGAAACGAGCAGACGGCCCGAGAAGCATGGGAAGGACATCTTGGGGACCGGGACAGTCTCGATCTGCTCGGAGATCAGGATGACCTTGTCAAAGCTATGGTCGCGCTGGGCAAACCGGTCGTCGTATTCCTGATTCATGGCCGCCCGAACTCTATCAACTTTATTGCAGAAAAGGTTCCTGCAATTCTCGAGGGCTGGTATCTGGGACAGGAAACCGGGACTGCGGTCGCGGATGTGCTGTTCGGGGATGTCAATCCCGGAGGGAAGCTGCCGATTACGGTGCCCCGCTCCGCAGGCCAACTGCCCGATTATTATTACCAGAAACCATCCGCAAGGCTTCAGTATGTGGATTCCACTGCCCTGCCGTTGTTTCCATTCGGCTGGGGACTGAGTTATACAACCTTCAAATATGGAAATATCTCGTTGTTGCCCGACTCGATCGGACCGGAAGGCAAGACCAAAGTCACCGTCGATGTGACCAATACCGGCTCCGTACGCGGCGACGAAGTCGTGCAGCTTTACATCCGCGACGAGGTCAGTTCGGTCACCCGGCCCGTCAAAGAACTGAGAGGCTTCCGCCGCATTACTCTCGATCCCGGGAAAACAGAAAAAGTGGAATTCACCCTGGGACCCGACGAGCTTTCATTTCTCAATCGTGATATGAAGCGGGTCGTGGAACCGGGCTCGTTCAAAATCATGGTCGGCGGCAATTCGGTCGACTTGATCGAGACAACGCTGAATGTGAGATGAAGTGCACCGGGAGCGCTACCGTCCCGGCGGCTCTTTTGCAGAGTTGCGAGACCGTAAAAGAGCCGGCGAGACGCCGGCGCTCCCGGCTCTCAATTAAAGGAGCGGATTCATGCGACGGATCGCAAC
>JBEKKY010000331.1:0-4482 GCA_050010475.1 Acidobacteriota bacterium
GTGGACTTGGACCCTGCCGCAGTCCGGCTCTGTGGGATAGTCGCAGACGAGGCGCAGTTGACCGGACGCGTCCGTGCGCTGGAGGGCGATGCCCAGAATCTTCCGTTGCGCGACAAATTCGCCGATCTCGTGGTCAGCCGGGGATCCATCTTCTTCTGGCAGGACCAACTTCAGGGCCTCAAGGAAGCCTATCGCATCCTCAAACCTGGGGGCGTAGCCTTTGTGGGTTGTGGCGTCTCTCGGCTGCTGGACGCCACGACCCGCAATCCAATTCTTGCCTGGCGCAAGGAGACTGTGACGAGAGGCGGGCGTAAATCGGGGTGGCATCCGATTGACACTGACATCATCGAGCGGTGCAAGTCTGCTGGCATCGAGAGGGTGCGCATGGTTCACGAGCCGGACTCCGGCGACGATTACGGCTACTGGATAGAGATACGCAAGTAAGCCAGCACCCTCCAGCATAAAGCGCGTGCTAAAAGTCTATAACCCGTTCAAAAGCAGAAGGGACACGGTTATGAAAGTCCGAATTGCTATATCTGTTCTGATTTTCTCGCAAGCTTTCCTGGCAGCGCAGAACAAAAAGCTGACCATGGAAGAGATGCACCAATTACACCAGGATTCGAAGGCTTACATTGCTTACCTGGAAGATCCTCAGCGCGATGTCTACCAGAAGCCGCACGAAGTAATCATGGCTTTAGGTCTGAGGGAAGGCGAGACGGTGGCGGATATCGGGGCAGGTTCCGGATACTTCACTTTTCGACTGGCATCCCCTGTCGGAGAAAAAGGGCGGATTTATGCAGTGGATACCAGTCCTGACATGATCGTGCATATGAACCATCAAATCCGCGATATGAAGTTGAGGAACATTGTGACGGTTCTCTCGGCTCCAGATGATCCACTGCTTATGGACGGATCTATCGACCGATTCTTCATCTGCGATACGTGGCACCACATCCAAAACCAAGCCCAATATCTGGCGCTCATGAAAAAGATGCTCAAGCCGGGGGGACAGGTCATCATGATCGATTTCCAAAAGAGGGAACTGCCTGTAGGAGCTCCAATGGAAATGAAAATTGCGCGCGAGGATCTGGTGCGGCAGATGGAATCAAACGGCTTCAAGCTTGTCAAGGAGCATACTTTCCTTCCCTATCAGTATTTTCTAATCTTCACATCGCGTTAATAAAATGAATTGCTTATAGCTGCTGCATTTTGAAGATCTGAATCGCCCCGCTTCAGCACTCAAACGAACGCAAGCGAAATCCGTGCATAATGCAAGATCCTGCATTTGCGTGTCATTGCATTTTGCCATACAGAATCCAATTTCTGCCCATTCTGGGGCGTCCCAATTCTGGCATGGTTTATGCAACGGTTTAGGTGGGAGGGATAGCTATGCCTCTGAAGGAAAATCCCGAACTGCAGATTACCGCCCGTGTAATCGGAATTATCCGAACACCATTCCTGGAAGCTGCCGGCACACCTATCCAGTCTGTTTACGGTGAAAATATCGAAGGTCGGGTCTTGCTCTATGCGCTCTATACGGCGGCGCTCGATGATATCGAGGGTTTCGATCGCCTCTGGCTGATTTATTGGATGGATCGTGTTAGTGAATTCAAACCACGGATAATTCCCTATCGAGATGACCGGGAACATGGAGTGTTTGCTACCCGGTCTCCTAGCAGGCCCAATCCAATTGGCATGTCTGTAGTCCGGTTTCTCAGGCGGGAGGGCGGCACACTTTACATCGCGGATATTGATACGATCGACGGCACAAGGCTGCTCGACATAAAACCCTATATCCCAGCATTCGATTCTCATCCAGGCTGTCGCGCCGGTTGGGCCGACAACTGCAGAGTGGACCGGCGGCGGGCCGACGACAGATTTCACGAACCAGTGAACAAGGGGAAGTGAGGTAAGAATGTTTCGCCACAAATCGGGTCAATCTCCGACCAATTCCGCTGTAGACCAATACTATTCCCTGGCAGCCAGTTTCTTCCTCCTATTTTCGAATTCGACAACTTTGATGATTTTGGATGTAGTCCGTAAGAAAGAAATGACTTGCCTGGCAATTTCCAAGAAGCTTGGAATTGCGCCCGAGACAGTTTTATCCACGCTGAGGTCGATGGAGCAGGAGGGGATCCTTGTTTCACACGTCAGGTCCCGAAATACCTTTTACGGAATATCAGATCCCAACGTTTTAAGTGCATTCGACCAGATACTAAAACTCCCGGCAAAAAAGCTGAACCGAACCGGTTCTCCGAAAAAAGAACTTCAGGCGAACCGAAAAAAAGGCAACAAGTCTTCAGAAACTGATTCTGTGGCATTCGTTCGTTAGACATGCTGAAATGAGGACAGGACCATGAACTACCCCGTTTGGGATATCGCATTTGGTGTAGGCCTGCTTATGGCACTCGTATCCATCCTCGACGTCTTCGTCTCCCATTTTGCGGATCAGTGAATGACTTTCTCTGACTTCGGGCAATAGATTCAAAAAGGCCAGAACCGCGGAACAAAAACCAATACCAATACGAAAACAATTAACGTGAGAAAAATACCTACCCGGGCAAAATCGCTGAAGCGATATCCTCCCGGCCCCATGACCAAGACATTAACAGGGTGGCTGACCGGTGTGAGAAATCCGGAAGATGCGCCCAAGACAACCGTCATCACCAGCGGATAGGCACTCACGTGCAACTGCGTCGCGGTGCTCAACGCAATTGGAATGATCAAAACGGCTGTTGCAGCCCCGGATAAAATTTGAGCTAACAAAAGTGAGAGCAGGAAAAAGCCGGCCAGCACGGCCATATGGCCCATCGGTTCCAGCAACTGGAGAAGATTATGGGATATCAGATCAGCCGCTCCGCTTTTTTCCAGAGCTGTCCCAAGCGAAAGCATCCCGCCCACCATTATAACTGCTTTCCATTCGATTGCCCGATACCCCTCATCAATTTTGAGGGCACCGGTAATTATCATCACCAGTGCGCCAATTAGCGATGCAGCGGCAATAGGCAGGCCGAACCCGGCCATTGAAAGCATGAAACCCATTCCTGCCAAGGCCCAGGGCGCCTTGTCCGGCCTGCCAATTTCGCCAAAATATGCGGGCCTCTCGAGAACAATGAAATCGTGCTCTTCGTTCAGAAGTTTGATCCGTCCGCGGGGTCCTAGTACGAGAATCGTGTCACCAAACCTTAATGGCACATCCGGGACCCCACGCACGATGGGCACGCCTTCACGAAGCAGAGCCAGTGCAGCAACCCCGAACTTCTGGCGGAAATGGATTTCCCGCAATGTGCGGCCCACAACGACTGCATGCGGGGATACCAACACTTCAACAATTCCGATGTACGGATCGTCAAACGTTATATTTGTTGAAGCCTGATTGGGTTCAATTATCAGGCCGACATCGGCCTTCGCCTCCCGGAGAGATTTCTGTTCTCCTTTGATCGTCAGCCGGTCCCCGGAATGCAGAATGTCATTGGCTACCGGCGCCAACTTGACCTTTCTGTCGCGCAGGATTCCGATTACGTTGAGATTAAAATCCTGCCCAAGCCGGCTTTCAGAAATCTTCTTGCCATTCAATGGAGATCCTTCAGGAATAGAAGCCTCAAAAACCAGATCAGACAGACGGTAAAGCTTCATCAGATCACCTGCAAAACGATGTCCCCGGAACTTCTCTTGGGCGGGACGACTCGGCAGGAATTTTCGGCCGAAAGTGATCATGAATAAAATGCCCGAGACCAAAAGAATGCTTCCAATGCGAAAGAAATCCCAGAGACTGAAAGGAGCCAAGCCTTTATGGCGCAGCGCATCATTCGCCAGAAGATTGACCGTCGTAAAGAGCGTCGCCATTCCGCCCAGCAGTGTGCCAAAAGAGAGCGGGATCATCAGCTTGGACGGACTGATCTGAGTTTTTCGAGAGAAACTGCTGAGACCGGGCAGAAGAACGGAAGCAGAAGCGATGTTGTTCATCACCAGCGAGAGCATTGCGGATGCTCCCATCGTCAGGGCTATTAACCGGGATTCACTTTTTCCTGCCAGCCGGAAGAGATAGTCACCGAACCACGCGGCAACACCTGTGTTGGTGAGTCCGGCAGTTACCACGAAAATAGCGGCGATCGTAAGAACTGCCGGATTGGCAAAACCAGCCAAGGCTTCCGTTGTGTTTAAAACTCTGCTCAACAGCAACGCCGAGACGGCGAGCAGGGCCACAATATCCGGAGTAAATTTTTCCGTGACAAATAGAATAACTGCTGCTGTAAGAATTGAGAGGACCACTACGATTTGCAGACTCATCATCCCGAGAATAGGATTTCGGATGCATGCATGCAAGGAGCAATTTGCAGCAACTTTCTCCTTATTCTCTCGAGCCATCGATTTGGCAAACGGGTCTCCAGACCCGTCCTCACCAATGAATGAGAAGGGAGCCTTATTGTCCTGGAGATCTATTAGTGTAAGATAGGCATGCTTGCAGGGACTTGGAGGATA
>JBEKKY010000332.1:0-4477 GCA_050010475.1 Acidobacteriota bacterium
GAGATCGCGATGCGGCTTTATGATTTGCGGCGCGAATCCGAGATGCGCAAAGCGCGCAACTTTGTCAATTTCGAATTTTGGCCGCGCAGTTTTGAAGAATTCGACGCGGTTGCTTCCTCCATGGATAGTCAGCAGAATGCTTACCTGCGCCAAGTGCAAAGCTATTGGGAAATGGCTGCTTCGCTCGTCCTGCGGGGCACGCTCCATCCTGGTGTTTTCCTGGACTGGTGTGGCGAAGCGTTTTTCACCTATGCCAAGTTCAAGCCCCTGCTGAAGGAGATCCGGGCAAAGATGGGGCCGGCGGCATTCGCGAAAGTCGAGGCTTTGACCACCCAGTATCCCGAAATGCGGGATCGGGTCAAGATGATCGAGCAGAGCATAGCTCAACGTTATCGCCAGAGCGGGGCTCCTGCAGGTCAGAAACAGGGTTAGTTGCCGACGGCCATAAGGAAGCCACAAATTGGGAGCATGGCACGCTGCTCACACAGCAGAGGACTGTCCGCTTGGCTGAACGGTTGGGCTTGGAGTGGGTCTTCTGGGAAAACAGTAGAAACTATCCTTCCCGCGAGGCATTTGCCACTCGAATGAGAGACGGGCTTATCATAGTATTGAAATCCCCACATGCCCAAGAAGTCGTCCCGATATTGGAATGCGCACTGGTTACGGTGGCCACCGCCACATGTCCTCGATGGAGTTTCGAGACCGCGACCCCAGTTAATGGTAGGAAATGGAGTTTCCGAAAGCTAATCCATCTTATTACATCTTATTGGACTCATGAGCCAAAAGCCTTGGAGCGGAGGAGCTTGCAGCCGCCCTGATTTGTCTTAATCGGATGTTAGCCGGCTTGTTGACTGCACTGAAAATGCACTGTAAGTCCTGTCCGGGAAGAGAACGCCTTTTCTTCTGAGTTGGGCAATTGCTGGATCTACTGCAAAAATTTGCAAAATGCGTGTGGGCGAAATAAGCAGGGATAGCAATTGGAAGATACAGATCCTTGGATCGCGGATGGCATGCCCGCGATCCAAGAAATGGGTCAGTTAAATCGGAAGTGGCCCACCACGCCCGTAGCGGCTGGGTTGATTCCAGATCGTGTCAGAATTCCTTTGACCAGCTCGGAGCGCGCCGGCTGTATAATTTCCACGCGCTTCGCTATATCGAACGATAGCGAAATTGTGTTGTCATCCAGATACCGGACTCCGACATTCGAAAAAGTATAAGGAGAATTTCCCAGATTTCTGAGGCTTTCACTCAAGAAATCCTCATCCGCTGTTTTTCTTTCCATGTAACCGGAGCGTTCTCCAACACGGGATACAGCCAGGCCCAGCACAAAAACAATCACGAGGAGCGCCGTCGCTGTCAGGGGCCGAAAAGTGAAAGGAGACCAAAATGCAGCGAGCCAGCCATGCGCAGATCGGGACCTACTCTTCGGCGTCAGCTGTTCCAACACCGACATGCGTGCTCCTTCCAGGTCGGGCGATTCCAGCTCGTCAAACCTTGACCCGAGATCGGTGAGCGTCCTATGCATCTCGAAGATACCGCGGCACTCCCGGCAAACCTTGCAGTGTTCCACCAGTTCTTCCAGTTCTTCGAGTTTGGGGCAGCCGGCTATGAGCGCCTGAATACTCGCTTCGAATCTGACACACTCCATCATGGCTCCACCTTTCCTGAAGTCCCCATATTAAGTCGCATCTGCTTCAGCCCCCTGAAAATCAGGCTCTTCACGGTTCCCTCGCTGCAGTCGAGCGTAACGGCAACATCCCGGATGGACATCCCCTCCAGGTACCGCAATCCGAGGGCGGCGCGATTGGCCGGATTCAATGTATCCATCGAGCGCTTCACCATTTCCCATGTCTCGCGATCGCCAACCTGCCTTTCCTGCACCGGAGCTGAGGCCACCTGCATCGACTCGTCCAATGCATCGGCCTGAAAGCGTTTCTGGGATCTTTTCCAATTGATACTTTCATTCACGGCAATTTTTGCGATCCAGTTCTTGAAATCGCCATCGGTTCTGAAACCCGCCAATTTGCGATGAACTTTCAGGAACACGTTCTGCAGAATATCCAGTGCGCTGTCGTACTGTCCCGAGCAGCTGAACGCGATCTTGAAGACAAGCCGTTCGTAGCGGGTCATCAATCGCTCGAAGGCAACCGTTGACCCGCCCATCACTTCTTCCACCAGGTGCCCGTCGCTGAATTCCAAGGTCATCCTCCGGAGAGAAGACATGCCTGTTTTTGGAACTCTACTATCGAATGGAATCCAGGATGAACTGAAAACCGTCCTTCACCTTGTCCCATTGCCCGAATGGCATTCCATCAAAGCACAGAACATACAGCAGGCCATCTGCATTGAGGTAGACCCGGCGCCGATGACGTTCCCGCCGATCAATTGGGATCAAGAATTCGGACTCGATCTCCCATCCTTCCAGTCCATTTACACGGATCGGGCCGGATTTAATCAATCGGTACGTGTTAGACAAGACCTTTCCAAGAGCTTCATCCCCCTCCGCGGCCTGTTTCGCAAAGCCGGCCGGAGCTTTGACATACCCCAGCATCGCCGCGCTGGTTCCATCTGGAGCCAGAATAAATACGCATCCCTGGATTGTCGGATGGACCGTAGTCGGGAAAATGTCCCAGTTTTTGGGCACGGTGAATGAGAAACCGGTCTGGGCATCCCGATAAGTTCGCCCGACGACATATTTGAGACGGTATTTGTCGATTATAGTGGACCGGAAGACTTTTAGAGCGCTCCCCCTTTCTACCAGCAGATCCAACTCTGTGCCTTGGGAAATCACTTTCCATTCCTTGTTCCGCGATCTCCCTTCGAGTTTCGATTCCGAAACAACTTTGATCCTATTGACGGACTGGGAAATATCCAGGATTTGATGCTCCGACCGCAATTCGTCATAGGCATCAAAGAAGTCCTTGAGGGTAGCCCGACTGCTTTCACGGTTTAATCCAAAATAGATAAACTGGAAATCATCCGTCAGTTGAGCCATGCATCCTTCGAGGTTCTTTGTCCCATAAAGCTGATCCCTCTGATTGTAAAATGCTTCGATTTTTGCCCGAAGCCTCGGATTACCCCGCGCCCAGGCATAGGAACAACAGGCAATGCTAAGGATCAATCCGAAGGTGATGAACAGTCTGCGTTTCATTTCGAGTCCTCCCCTTCGGCTTTAGTTTGTTATCTGGATCGAGTTTAAGATCTGCTGGAAGCTGCCTTTCACCGTATCCCACTGGGTTGAGGGGATCGCGTCAAAACACAAGACGTAGAGTGACCCGCGCGCCTTGAAATACACTCGCCGGCGATAACGCTCCTGCGCGCCTGGAATGGAAAACCTGGATTCCGTTTCATACGCTTCAAAAGCTCCCACGGTGATGGGACCGGATTTATATAATTCGTATCCGCCCGCTTTCGACATGGATTTCGCCATCGCTTCGTCTCCTTCGACCGCCTGTTGTGCACTGATCCCGGGAGTTTTAAGGAATATGAAGAGTGCGGCGCTGGTCTTGTCCGGCGCCAAAGCGCTGACAGACCCCGGCAGCGGATGCCCGCCGGTAAGGATCTCCCACCCCTCGGGAACAACGAAAGAGAGGCCGGATTCCTCGTCCTTGTATGCATTTCCGCTGATATATTTGACACGCTCTTTATCGATTTCGATATTCCGCGCACATTTAAGGGAATTCCCTTCCTGGACCAGGTAGGAAACCGTCCACTTATCCGGCAGCTGCTTCCAATCCTCTCCGCGCACCTTCACCGAAACCTTCTCTTCGGCCAGAACTCGGAGGTACTTGCCGGCGTTTCTTATTTCCAGTGGAGCAGAGGCCGCCAGCACCCCATCCACCGCATCGAAAATAGCCTTGGCCGTATTCCGGGCGCCTTCGCGATCCCGGATAATAATATCCTGGTAGTCGTTCGTTTGCAGTGACATCAGGCCTTCGAGATCCTTGGCCTTGATGAAGGCGCTCCGCTGGTCGAAATACGCCTGAACTTTAGTCTTGGTATCTTGCGCCAAGAGCACTGACCAAGAAGAAATAAGCAGAACCACAACCGTGACAGCAAACCATTTGCATTTCATAGTGCATTCTCCGTTCCCGATTATTGAAAGCGTGTTCTACTTCCCGATCCATCTAATAACAGCGGAATGGTTGGCCTGAATTCTCTGCGTTTCGAAAGATAAGTACACCGGATGCCGGAAAAAGGTTGCACACTCGGAAAATTTATTTAATTCCTGATACCATTGATGAAACCGGAGCGTGAGGCCATCGGAGAGGTGAATGGGGCCAAGAAGCGGCTGCAAGATTGTATTGCGGGATTCGATTTTAGAACTGGATATTTCAGTTTCCCACAAGCCCGTCCTATCCTATGAAAGCGGATGTCAAGGATAAATCTCTCCCTCCCAGGGACAGGGAATATTTTTTAGGTCACGACATCCAGCCACTATTCGTTACCGCTGCCCTGTCGATCCTGCAACACTATC
>JBEKKY010000333.1:0-4472 GCA_050010475.1 Acidobacteriota bacterium
AAAATATTCACGGCGCTCGATAGGGTTCATGGCATTTCAGCGATAAACCTCCCGGCGATGTCGCACGCGGTTGACGCGCACAACACGAATTCCGTCCGCGATTTCGTAAATCACGCGGTAGTCGCCCACACGGATGCGCCAGTCGTGTTTGCTTTCGGCCAGCTTGCGGCAGCCGGGCGGGCGTGGGCTCTTCGCCAGTGCTTGAATCGCGGCAATGACGCGGTCGTGAATCTCGGACGAGAGGCGGGCGAGGTTTTCTCGGCGGCGGGTTCAAGCAGGACGCGATACATGGTCACTTGTTGTTGCGGTCAGCAAGGTAATCCTCCACCGGGCGGTAGTGGAGCGGCTTGCTGCGGGCGCGTTTCAGCCAAACCACGTCGTCGATGTCCTCCGCGCGCTCCAGCAATTCCTCGTAGTCCTTGATTGGAATGATAACGGAGACAGGTTTGCCTTTTCGCATCACGATTTCAGGTTCAGGTAGTGGTGATTTCATGGCTTGTAGTTTATCAAGGCTCACGCCTTCGCGTAAATTTCATTTCCCTTCTCCGCAAGCTCTCTGGACTTTTCTTCCATGCCCTTTTTCAACGCCTCTTCTTCAACGAGGCCTTGCTCCGCCGCGTATTCTACGCTGCTCTATTAAGCGGGGGAAATTTCGGAGGTAGACTGGCGGGCGATCTTCAGCCTTTCAGCACAGTTTGGCGTTTGTCTTTTTAGCTCAGCAATTCTTGTTCGTTCCGTAAGGCAGGGCAAATAGGAGGGGGCCTGGAGGGCAGGCGGAGACACTTCAAAATTCCTCGGATCGCCTCCGGCGTATTTATTGCCGCTAGTATTCTCATGCGGCCTCGGCAGCGAGGACATTCCAGAACGTCCACTTCGAACACGCGTTGCATCAACTCGGCCCAGGAATATTTCCGTGGATGACTACAGCGCGGCGGAAACTTTTCATTATAAGCATGCTGTTTTCCGGCGCTGCATCCATCATGATGCACAGGATCTTCCTCGGGGGCGGAATCGGATACTGATGATGAATGAAAGGTTCCACATCATAAGCGCACGCGTGTGTTCAAGAGCTGCCGCGAGCGGAATAGCGTCCGCAAGTCCCTGATTTTGCTTTGGGGATGGGGATAATAACGCCAATATTGCCGAAGACGTCCTTATCGCTTTGCCGGTTATTATTGCGCAGAACAATTGACACATGCGCATGAATATTCTATTCTACTAGTAATCATCCCCTTGTAATCCCCCGCAAAGAGGATTTCACAATTGGAGGCTTCAAGCCCCGACACAAAAGTCCATACCCAAGGAACCTGAAATGAAATATCGTAGCCTATGTGTTGTGCTTTGCGTACTGTGCATGCTTGTGTTTGCTCTCTTTGCCTCAGCGCAATTCAGAGCGGGGATTCAGGGTACAGTCAAGGATTCATCGGGAGCAGTTGTTGCCGGAGCCTCCGTAACCGTAGTCAGCAAAGAAACCAACAGAACATATTCCACTACAACCGGCGATGCGGGCTTTTATCGAGTTCAAGGCCTGCCGCCGGGCAACTATACCGTCAGTGCAGAACTGGCAGGATTTAAGAAGGCGATCCTTGAGAACCTTGTCGTCCGGGCAGAGTCAACCGAAGGCGTAGATTTCGAACTCTTACCGGGGGAGATAACGATTGCGGTCAGCGTCATAGGACAATCGCCGGAGCTCCATACCGAAAATGCCGAAATATCGAGTACGATCAGCACGCGTGAGGTTTTGGCATTGCCACAGGTCGGGAGGAATCCTTATGAACTCCTGCGCTTGACGCCGGGAGTATTCGGAGATGGTTCGCGTGCGGGAAACGGCAATTCCATTTTGCTGGGAAATCTTCCCGGATCACCTGGAGGTACCAATACGTCAGTCTTCCAAACGGAGAGCCAGGTGCAGATTTCCTCTAATGGACAGCGTGTCAGCGATAACAACTTTCTTCTTGATGGAGTGAGTGTTAACAGCCTTGGATACGGCGGTGCAGCCGTGGTAACGCCGAATCAAGAGTCAGTCAAGGAGGTCAAGGTAACGTCCAATGCCTTCGATGCGCAGTATGGGCGGAATTCAGGCGCTCAGATCGAGGTTATCTCCAAAAACGGGACCAACCAATTCCACGGGAGCAGCTTTATCAAATATGATCAGCCGGGTTTGAACGCCTTCAACAAATACGGAGGCTCGAGCGGAGCGGCGCCTCAGCGCGCCGAAAATGCCTTTCGGAATTTCGGCGGGAGCCTGGGTGGGCCTATCCTGAAAGACAAACTGTTCTTTTTCTTCTCTTACGAAGGATTACGAAACAAGAGCATCGGCTTTTCAGCGCCGACTTATATAGAGACCTCGCAATATCGGCAGACCGTGATTGCGGCGCGGCCCGACGGCATTACCGCCAGGGCATTCCAGATGCCGGGCCTCGATCCGCGAATCGTCCAGGTCGTGACACCAAGTTGCAGCATATTCCCGGCAGGTGTCTGCAAGCAAGTGAATGGAGGATTGGATATCGGTTCGATCACGGGATCCCTCGGGACCTATGTCAATCCGAATACGCCCGACCAGCCGGGCGGAGACTATACGGGAAGCGGTTTGGACGGAGTGCCCGACATTCAGAATGTGATCCTGGCCGCGCCCAGTGAAACAAAAGGCAACCAATTCAACGGCAGGGTTGATTTTCAGCACGGCCGCGACTCGTTCATGGCCAGCACCTATGTTTCCAAACTCAACAACTTTGGTTCCGACCTCAGCACGGACAGCCGCCCGATTGGCGATATCGCCTTCAAGCCGCTCAATACGGCTGTTACCGCACAATGGAATCGCACCATCAATGCGACCATGCTGAACCAGGCCCGCGTGAATTTTACGCGATTTGCCGACAACCAGGTTGCCGACGCTTCCCTTACCAATTTCGGCGTTCCGGAGATTGACGTCGAGTTCTACCCCTTCAGCCGCATCAAGTTCGGCGCCAACCGCAGCGAGACAGCGCCTGCCCTCTTTGCACAGAACACCTTTGAATTCCGCGATTTGCTGAGCAAGATGTTCGGCAACCATGGGGCCAAGTTCGGTGTTGAGGTCCGCAGGGAGCAGGACAACAGCAACCTACTCGGTGGGGCGCGCCCGGTTTATTCCTTCTCCGGGCTATGGAATCTGGCAAACGATACTCCCATTTTCGAGGGAATCAACACGGATCCGAGGACAGGTCTTCCCGGGGATGCTCAGAAATACTTCCGAACCAGCGAATGGGCCCTCTTCGCGCAGGACGATTGGAAGGTTCGGCCCAACCTGACATTGAATCTCGGGCTGCGTTGGGAATATTTCTCCCCATTGACCGAGCATCGAGGCCAGCTCAGCAACATTATTTTCCCGGAGCCCGGAGCACTGCAGAGCGCGGTTGTTCGGACGGTAGATCAACTGTACAACAAGGTTGGCACCAACTTTGGTCCGCGCATCGGATTTGCCTACAGCCCGGGTGCGTTTAGCAAAAAGCTGGTAGTTCGGGGCGGCTTCGGCATTTTTTACGATCGCATTCCCAATAATGGATTGGCCAATGTTCGCGGCAATCCTCCATTCTTTGCGCGCGACAATATCTGCTGCGGTACGGCGCCCACCTGGTTTGGGACTCCTTTTGCCGGCGGCGTCATCCAGTACGCACTGGGTTCCAGCAAATCGCCGACGAGCTTTCCGGTCAATCCGAGGTTAGCCAACGGAATCGATCCGAAGACAGGTGGTCTTTGTGCTGATGCTGCCTGCGCCTCGGACATCGCGGTCGAGATCTACGGTGCTGCGCCCAATCTCAGAGAGCCGTACGTCTACGAGTATTCGTTTGGATTCGAGTATGCCCTGCCGGGCCATTGGGTGGCGACGCTCGGCTACGAAGGAAGCGCGGGACATCATTTCGCCCGCATCGTCAACCAGAATTTTCTTTTTCCGAACAATCCCAGCTTTTTTGCAGTCTATCTGCCGATGGATGATGTGAACACCAATTTTAACGCCATGAATGCGCGCGTGACGCACCAGTTTGCGCACGGTTTCGGGACCGAAGCTCACTACCGCTGGAGCAAGAGCATTGATACGCTGTCATATGGCGACAGCGCATGCGCCTGCGGCAACCAGACATACCCGCAAAATCTTGCCAGTGAACGGGGACCATCGGATTTCGATGCCACTCACACTCTGACATGGTCGGGGACCTGGAATCTGCCGATTCTGCGCTCCAGGCATGATTGGATAGGCAAGATGGCGGGGGGTTGGGAAATCAGCGGTATCCTGACGGCTCATTCCGGCTTTCCATGGACTCCTGTCACCGGAGTGTCAGTCAGTACACCAGGCGGACCGACACTCAGCCCTACACGCCCCGTCGCTCAGATCGGAACTCCGCTGGATGATCATTCGAATGACGCGTTTATCCGCCCGGGTGGAGATTTTCCCGGGGGCGGAGCCAAGTTCTTTGACTTTACCCAATCCGGCCCTC
>JBEKKY010000334.1:0-4460 GCA_050010475.1 Acidobacteriota bacterium
TATACCCTGATCGATTCGCCTGTGATTGCGGGCCGATATTTTCGGGCGCTTCCTCTGACTTCGCCGGGCGCCAAACCTGCGGTTGAACTGGATATCGCTGCGGACAGTGCCGCAGCACTGGAGATGAGCCCGCAACTGGAACAGCATTTCCGGCAACTGGTGGCGGAAGCCACGGGATTGTTCGGCGCCACGCATTATCGCGACTATCACTTCCTGCTTTCCCTGAGCGATCATGTAGCGCATTTCGGCCTGGAGCACCATGAATCCAATGACAGCCGAACGCGCGAGCGCAGCCTCGTTAATCCTGAATTGACATTGCTCATGGCAGCCCTTCTGCCGCACGAATACACGCATTCCTGGAACGGCAAATACCGACGGCCCCAGGGATTGACGACGCCTGATTATTCCGAGGCCATGAAGGGAGAGCTGTTATGGGTGTATGAGGGATTGACGGACTATCTTGGCGAAATTCTCAGTGCCCGCAGCGGACTGCGCACCCCCCAGCAGTTTCGCGATGCGCTGGCAATGACAGCCGCGCAAATGGAGCACCATTCGGGACGCACCTGGCGTCCGCTGATCGACACGGCGATCGATGCCCAGGATCTTTACGATTCTCCTCCAGACTGGAAGAACTGGCGCCGCAGCGTGGATTTTTACCAGGAAGGGGACCTGGTCTGGCTCGATGCGGATATGACCATCCGCAGGTCAACCGGAGGGAAAAGATCGCTCGACGACTTCTGCAAACTTTTCGCGGGTCCGCCCAGCCTGCCGCTGGATCAAGTTCCGGCGGCGCGGCCGTATGATTTCAACGAAATCCTGACCCTGCTGAATCAGGTCGCGCCTTATGACTGGAGGAAGTTCTGGGACGATCGCTTGTGGTCGACATCGCCGCATGCTCCTTTGGCGGGCATCGAAGCCGGCGGCTGGAGGGTTGTGTTCAACGAGAATCCTTCGGAGCTGATGCGCGCAAGCGAGGAAGCGGACAGAACGATGGACCTCACCTATTCCCTGGGCATCGTGCTCGAAAACTCGGACGGACGAATCCAGGATGTTGCAATGGATTCCCCAGCGGCCAAGGCGGGAATCGGGCCGGGAATGAAGCTCGTTGCTGTGAATGGACGCGCGCGGAACTCCGAGGTATTAAGGGATGCTTTGAGCGCCGCCAAGACAGCGTCCGAACCGTTGCAATTGCTGATTGAGAACAGCGATTTCTTTAAGACCTATGCCGTCGATTATCACGGCGGAAACCGCTATCCGCATCTGGTCAGAAGCGACGACGGACCGGACGTGCTAAGCGAAATTATCAAGCAGCACTCGGAGACGCGATGACTTGTGAAACTCGAAGTCTCCAAGGTGAAGCCTGAACGATAACAGGACAGAGCATGCGACGATTCCGGAGTCCCTTTGAAATCCAGCAGTTTCTCAATAGCCTGAAATATCGGACAGACGGAGGCGCAGTTTCGCCCCTTGTAGTGGAACGCAGGCAGCGCGCCAATTGTTTTGATGGAGCAGTGTATGCGGCCGCGGCTCTGGAGACGCTCGGCTTTCCTCCGCTCATCGTGGATATGGAAGCCAAAAATGATGATGACCATGTAATTGCGGTCTACCGGTCAGGAGGCTGGGGCGCAGTCGCAAAGTCCAACACCACCATGCTCCGGTCGCGCGAGCCTGTATACAAAAGCGTTCGCGAGCTTGTCATGTCTTATTTCGACGGCTACTTCAATGTAGATGGCTACAGAAGCCTGCGAAGCTACTCCGCACCTGTCAATCTTCGGAGGTTCGATTCCCTCTCATGGCGAACTACCGAAAACCGGTTGGAGCAAATCCAGACCTGCCTTCACCATGTCAGACACTATCCGGTCATCAACAGGCAGATGGAACGGGCACTGGCCCGAACCGAATCTGACCTGGTGCAGGCGTGTTTTATGAACTCCAACCGGAAAGGGTTATATCGGCCGCGGTGATCGGGACCAGATACATTCCAGATTCCAAATTCCAGATTCCAAATTAAAACCTATTTGGAATTTGGAATCTGGAATCAAATGAAATCTTATTCTCGATCGCCAATTCACCGAGCTTTTTGTTAAGCTACTATCTATGCCCTGTGTGAGGTCAGGTTAGATATGGTTATTGAGATGCGCATCATCGGGGATGTCCGAATTCTGGATTGCAGCGGCAAGATCAGGTTGGGCGAGGGAACAATGTCCATTCGTAACGCCGTGCGTGATGCTTTGGCCGGCGGCACGAAAAAAATAATCCTCAACCTTGAGGAGGTTAACTATATCGACAGCTCGGGCGTCGGCGAACTGATAGGCGCATACACGTCTATGGTCAACGAAGGCGGGCGTCTGAAGCTTTTGCATTTAACAAAAAGGATCCGCGAAGTGCTGGCCATTACAAAGCTGCTGACGGTTTTCGAAGTATTTGATGATGAGAAGGCGGCACTTGCCAGCTTTGCCTGATTTTGAAAGGCCGACCTATTTGCCTGCGTGAATGAGTTCCTTATGACGATTCCGTCTATTCTTCGCCCAGTTGACGGAGACGAGCAGAAGCGTTCCGATGAACGTCAGCAGAGTGAGGGTCCCACCCAAGGCGACCGATCGTGGTGCATACCGCAAAACCACGCGGCTCATTCCCGCCGGCACGACAACTCCGCGTAATGCTCCATCCACCTTGTGAATTTTGGCCGGGACTCCGTTTACCTCAGCGATCCAGCCGGGATAATACATTTCGCTCAGCACGAGCAATGCACGCCCTTCCGACCGGGTTTCCACCTCCATGCGCTCTGGCTCATAAGCCCGCACCGTCGCGGTGCCAGGCAGACTTGCGCCGTTGCCATCCAACTGCGTTTCAAGCGGCGAATCGAGAATCGCCGTTTGCAGAGGATCGAAATCTCTATTGCAGGCCTGCTGAAAAATCTTTTGCTCGGAGGGCTGGATAACCGCGCTATGAACCAGCCAGGCACGCGGATAACCGGGACGGACTTCAACAACCTTCCATCCGTTGGACTCGTAGACCGCCTGTCCCGGGGCTTTGCTTTCGCGCAGCAGATACCGCACGTTCAGCAGATCAAGCCGCCCGCACTGGTCAATCAGCCGGTCATAGGATTTCAATGCGGTGGCTGACATCCCGCTGGCAGTAGCCTGCACCTGGTAGACGTCCCCTATGTTGGGTTCCTGAGTGGTATCCACGTGAACGCGGAAGAGGCCGGGCTGAGCCTTGATAAAAGAGACTGCCGGACGAGTGCTCATCAGCCTTTTCAGATGATCGACACCTTGAGCGCGAACATCGATTACGTTATAGAAGCTCCAGCTGAAGGCGCCCACGTCACAGAAAGTGATCGCCATCAGCAGGAAGGAAGCGCCAGCCGTGTGATATCCCCGGGCAATGGCAGAAAGCAGCAGGTAGCCCCCGGCCAAAAACAGGAACGAGAGGACGATCCAATCGCTTGCTTCCGGGCTGCGAAGCAGAATAAGTACACCGATCACAGCCGTGCTGCCGATAGCGCACCAGCGCAAAATATTCATAAAACCGATCGTTGAGTCCTGGCGGCCAGCTCTCAAGAAGAGGGTATCTATCCCGAAACCGGCGAGAATGGCGCCCGCAAAGTGGGTCAGGTAAACAAACCGACTCGCTTCCCGCGCAATCCAAAGGTAGGGCACGAAAAAATAGGCAAGCCGATGCAAATAAGAATAGGAACCCAGTGAATAGAAAAATGAGACCATCGCTGCGCCGGCCAGAAATCGCACCCAGCGATTTCCCCAGTTTTTCCAAACGCCGATCAGGGCAAGGAAGAACGGCAATATACCAAAATAGGGGGTGAGTTCCCCTGGACCGACATCAATAAAAGGGAAAAGGAGGGCAAACAATGCGCGCGGGCTGTATCCATGGCTCAGGTAAGCATACGGGATTTTTTCTGTGGCCGCGACGGCCCCAGGCGCTCCTATCCAACGATTCGCTTCCCGGGCATATTCCATTGAAGGAAGGAGTTGAACGGCCGCCGCTGCAAAAGAGGCAACTCCGATGATGGCTACAACCAGGCCGGCCGACAGCCATTTGTTTTTACTTCCAAAAGAATCCCCTCGATCTTTCGCCGTCGATACTGCATAAAAAGCAGCTGCTGCGATTACAAGCAGGGCATCCATTATGGCAATATGCACTCTGCCGGCAAGCACTGTCATGCCCAATGCCACTGCCGCGTAAAGCGCATAAGAGAAGCGCTTCCGCGCATTGTTTTCCTGGAGCGCCTTCACCTGGAAGAGAAATATCAGCGGCAACCATACGGCGGATTCCAACATGTCGAACCAGCCGGCCCGCCCTGTGAAGCCCGCCACCGAAAAACAGAACCCGGCGAACAAAGCTGCAAACAGGCTCAGTCCAAGTGTCCGCGCCAGGGCGAACATCAGAGCTGCGGCCAGGAGATGCAGAAATACGTAGACGATATGCATCGATCGGGGCGA
>JBEKKY010000335.1:0-4441 GCA_050010475.1 Acidobacteriota bacterium
TAGGTGCGCTGGATGAAGAGAAGGCAGCGGAAACGATTCTGCAGGAGAATGGTTTGCTAATCCACCCGGGATATTTCTATGATATGAATCCCAACCATCTGGTGTTGAGTTTCGTGCAAAATCCCGAGACAATTCGCGCATTATTTCCGGAATGGCTCAGGACTTTAGAAAGGTTGCAGAAGGGAGAGCTGTTATGCAATTGAAATATGTCCGCTATCAGGACGGGCAGAAAGTTTCGTATGGAATCCTCGAAGGGGAAAGGATCCAGGAAATAAGTGGAGTACCTTTTCAGGAAGCGGCTGCGGTGCGCACGGGGCGCTCCGTGGAGACCGGCAACGTAGAGCTGCTGTGGCCTTGCGAACCCTCGAAAGTGCTCGCGGTCGGACTCAACTACCAGAGTCATCTGGAAGGCCAAAGTCGGCCAACGCCTAAAAATCCGGAAATTTTTGTGGTTCCGGTTTCGGCGTTGCTTCAAACCGGAGGAGAAATCAGAATTCCCCCCGGTGCTAGCAATGTTCATTACGAAGGTGAGCTGGTTGCGGTGATTGGAAAGATCGCCCGTCGGGTATCGGTCCCGGATGCCGCTCGCTGTATCTTCGGATTCACCTGCGGTAACGACATAAGCGAGCGCGCATGGCAGAAAAATGATCTGCAATGGTGGCGGGCCAAAGGGTGCGATACCTTTGCGCCGTTAGGTCCCGCGATCGCGGCCGGCTTTGACTGGAAACAAGGACGGGTAGAGACCAGAGTGAATGGCTCCGTAGTCCAGGCGGGCAATTTCAGCGACTTGTTGTTCGATCCCAACGTTATTGTCAGCTATGTGAGTCAGTATGTGACCTTGTATCCCGGGGATGTGATTTACACCGGCACTCCGGGACAAACCGGCGCGCTGAAACCTGGAGATCTGGTTGAAGTGGAGATACCGGGGATCGGAGTATTGCGCAATCGCGTGGCGGATTCTTAGAGTCTTTGAGTCCTGGAGGTTGACCTCGAGGACTTAAAGACTTCAAGTCATCCGGCAGTGCCGGTGGCGCAGGGCAGAGCGCCAAATTTGCGCGTCCGCGACCGGAAATCCGCCAGCGCCTCTTCTAAATCTCCTTCATCAAAGTCCGGCCATAACTTCGGAGAGAAGAACAGTTCCGAGTATGCGGCCTGCCATAGCAGGAAATTGGAGAGGCGTTGCTCTCCTGCAGTTCGGATAATGAGATCGGGATCGGGGATGACCTCATCGGACAGTTTCTGCACAAGCAAATCTTCCGTGATGTCCTCAAGCTTCAATTTCCGATGCTGGACTTCACCGGCGATCCTGCGCGCCGCCTCGACGATTTCGTACCTGGAACCGTAGTCCAGTGCAATGCGCAGGTGGAGCCGTTTGCAGCCACGAGTGGCTTCCTCAGTTGCAGAAAGCGCTTCGCACACCAGGGGCGAGATACGGTCTCGTCTCCCAAACGCCGATATTCGAATGTCATTTTGAAGCAGGTTCTGCCGCTCTGAAACCAGATAGCGCCGGAACAGGTTGAAGAGTATGCGAATTTCCTGCGGAGGCCTCTTCCAATTTTCGCTCGAAAATGCGAAGAGCGTCAGGATGGAAATGCCCTGACGACAGGCCGATTCGGATACTCGTCGGACCGCCTGCGCGCCCGCTTCATGCCCCTTCCATCGTGGCATTCCCCGCTGCTCGGCCCACCGGCCGTTTCCATCCATAATAATTGCCAAGTGCTGTACGGAGTTCATCAAGCATTCACCCAAGAAAGTTCTTTGTTAAATAAAGCTGTCTGACAAACCAGTTCTCGCCCGGTCATGCGGCCCGGTTCAGCTGTGGGACGGAAGAGGATTGATTTCGGTTCGTAGAGTTCTGTCTCTCGAATTCCGCACCCGATCGAGATCTGGCAGGAGACTGGAAAGAGTTTCGAGATATTCCTCGAGCGCAACCCGCCCGCCAGGGCTGAGGCGATAAGTGCTCTTGGGCTTGCGCCCCTCGAATTTCTTGTCACAGATGACATAGCCCGCCAACTCCAGCCGGCGTGCCTGAACACTCAAGTTGCCGTCGCTGGTTCTGAGGAGATCGCGCAATTCGGTAAACGAAAGGGACTCCTGCACGACCAGCGCGGAGAGAATGCCCAAGCGCAAGCGCTCGTGAATCAGCGGATCCAGCTCATTAGGAGTAGGGCGCTTTGCCTTCCGTTTTTTAACCATTATGCCTCCGGGCAATATACGCGCCATAGACCAAATGCAGCCATCCAAACCCGATTGCAAGCCATGCCAGGCCGGCGCTTCGAGGCGACAGGGCAGCGCCTCCTGCCGCTATTAAAAAGCAGACCCCCATGTAGCGGACGGGAGCTACGGAAACCTGCCCTCCGTTAGTCACCGCCGCACCGTAACAGCCGAGCCAGATAACCGGCAGCCAATCCAGGTTGTTGGTTCGCACCGCCAGGTTCGTGAGCAAGCCGCCTACAAAAAGAGCCGGTAAAAGGCTCCATAGGAGCTTGCGCACCAGCGGTGCTTGAATCGGAGTGCACATCTGGAGGCTCTTCCGGTAGATTCCGTAACAAACAATCGCCACTGAAACGCACAAGACGACAGCCCATGTACCGAGAGCCGTTTTCGGATACGGCCCATTGACCCAAGGCGCTCCGGTAACAAAATTATTGAACAGGGCTCCGCTGATTGCGATCGCGCCTGCCGCAATCAGGCACTTTCCCGGTACGGCAGTCAACTGTCCGGCAGCTTCCAGCGTTTTCCGAATGTACAGCAGGTCCTCACGGGCGGATTGTGCAGTTTGCACGCTGGGCAGATCTCCAATCATATATGCGCCTCCCCTATTCCAGGATCCTTGCACACGATCAATTATTGTGTCAAGTACTTTATTATATAAAGTGAAACGAGCCGGAAGTCGGAATGAAGGCGACGAAATTCGAATACTCTTATCGCCGGCTCACATTGGGCATTGTGAATTCTGATGCGTGATTCTTACTGGGCCGAAAACGTGAACGCCGGACCCAGCTTTTTCGCAATACGATCCCGTATCCAGTGGCCGTCGCACCATTCAACCGGATTCACCGGAAGTCCCTGAAGAATCGTGCTGAAATGCAGATGGTCCCCCCCGGCAAGGCCGGTTTCGCCTGTTCTGCCTATGATATCTCCCTTGGAAACCTTCTGCCCCTCCTTAACTCCTATGGAAGAAAGATGCCCGTAGATGCTCATCAAACCATATCCGTGGTCGATGATAACGGCGTTTCCGTAAATCCCCAAATATCCGGCATGCAGGACGGTCCCGTCATTTGCAGCCGGGATGGGAGACTGCTTAGTCACAGCCAAGTCATATCCGAGATGGTCCTGATGATCGATGACTTGCCCCTTGTACAGATATGTCCGCCGATCGGCGAAAGCAGACATGACCTTGCCGTTTGGGATCATTGAAAATGGTTTGTTCCACAGAAATGCAGGCTTTGATTTCTGCGCCAGTGCTTTAATGACATCTCCGTTTTTCTGGCGCAATTCCCGATTGATGGCCAGGTAGTTTTCCAGCAGACTGCCGCGCTCCTTCAGATCCGGAGACTGGGACAAGATTTCCGGGACGACCCTGCTCATGAAAGCGTCCGTGATTTCAAGATTATCCGACTTGAAAGGCTTCGGAAAGAACTTGTCGATAAAGGCCATCTCCGCCGCATTTCCGGCTGCATCTTCAGCAACCAGCCTCACGTCAGGCTGGGCCATGTCGTAGGGAACCGCAAAAAAAGCGAACCGGTCCTGCTTCCCACCGCCGGGGAGTAGGAATCCAGGAAACCACCAGGCGCCTGCACGGACTCCGTCCCGCACCGCAGATTCGCCTACTCGATACGCGACAACTTCACATCCGCCTTGCGCAACATAAGTCTGGCTTGAGATCACATGGAGAGACGGCGGGGTCAGGCGAACCGGCAGGACGAGTTCATCGACTTGCGGGCCCGGGCGGCGCAGCCAGGTACCTGCCCGCTCTGCAGTCACTCGGATGGTCGCAGTTCCGCCGGTCAATCCGGGCAAAGTCTGTCGGCCTGCCTGCACGAGCAGAATATCTTTTGTGGTTTTGGCTCCCCAGAAAGCAAACTGTGATGCGAAGCTGTAGTTCTTGTCTTCAAGCTTAACAGCCTTATCCTCCTGCAGAAATTCGACAACGACGTGTGTCAAACCGCGTCGGGGTTCGGAAAGCTCAATTTTGACAAGAGTTCGTTTTCCAATTACGGGCGTGCTGGGCTGGATCTTGATGCTGGGAGTGCCTCCAGTGCGGAGCAATCCCAGTGCAACGAATGCCAGCAGTACGATGCCGACTAACAAAAAAAGGATTTTAAACGGATTTGCTGAACGGAATTGGTCATCAGCCATAGGGACCCTGCCATTTCTGTTAGGTTCAAGCCGGAAGTGTACCACTCCGACAACGTGGAATGCGCAAGAGATTTTGACC
>JBEKKY010000336.1:0-4438 GCA_050010475.1 Acidobacteriota bacterium
TGTTTATTTCCAGATGGATCAAATACACGGGAGCGGCGTGCCGACTTCAAATATCCATCTTTCCTCGGGCCGCAAGTCAATTTGTTGACATTCAACCGACTGAAGCTTTGACGTCCAGTCATTGAACAAATCCTGTTTACGCGTTCACGGGTTTACGGGTTTACGCGTTAACAGAACCTTTTTTTGACTGCAATGCTTTTGGATCAAGCTGTTCAATGAAAAAACAGAGGAGTGAGGTGGACGACGCCGACCTTCCACAACGCGTAAACGCGTAAACCCGTAAACGCATAAACGGATTTAGAAGTGACCGATAAATTCTTCAACGAGGTCGCGTTTTTTCTCTTCAAGTTCGACAGGAGAGATGCCGGTTGTCTCCTTGAGTTTGTCCAGTCTCTCAATTGCCTTAATCAGCGTCAAGATAGCCGATTTGTCGGGACCAACCACAGGAGTTCGAACGCCGGTCATTGTGGTAGAGTGAAGCATCAGCAACTTGTCCAACCTGCGGGTGTTTTCCTGAATGTTTCTGCTAATTTCCTCGTGAAGCCGAAAAACGTCGGCGCGCTCATTTTGAGCTCGATTCACCTGCTGATACAGTTCCTGGAGACGAACTGAAAGCCTGGCATTTTCTTTTGACAACGTCACCCGTTCAATCATATTGCGGACCTGAACTCCGATCTCGCTTAAAGAGAATGGTTTGGTGATGTAATTGTAGGCGCCCAACCGAATCGCCTCAATGGCCGTTTCGATGGAAGCATAGCCCGTTATGATCGTTACAAGCGATTCAGGACTTCGGGTGTGAGCGGCTCGAAGCACATCCATCCCGCTTCCGCCAGGAATCTTAAGATCGCACAGAACCAAATCGAAAGGGACCGCCTCAGTCTGCAGCAATTTTTGCGCTTCGGCAAGATTACCTGCCGTCCGGACTCTGACTCCCATTTTCGAGATATACTCGGTAAGAGCAGATCTCAAATCGGCGTCATCATCGACGACAAGAACACTTATATCAACGCCATTCGATCCCATATTGGGGATTTATCGGCATGAAAGTGCTGGAAAATAGCTTTCCTTTTTATCAGCATTTGAAAATTGAAGTACGATTTGGACGCTTTTGGATTTCAACCCAAATTTCCACAGCTTTTCCACAGCTGCCTGCAATGTTTAAAAAAATACTTGACAAATATGAATATCATGAGTTATATAAATACTCATAATTCGATGTATTGTAGAAAATATATAATTAAGCTGTGATTCGCTGTGAGAGGATTATGGAACGTAAAAAAGACGTCAGGATCCTTGTTGTGGATGATGAAGACTATATGCGCGAAGTTGTCCGCAACGCGCTTGAACACGCCGGCTTCGAAGTCGATGAAGCGGCAGACGGAAAGATTGCCCACTCCATGCTCCGGCAATATCCCTATAACGTAATCATCACCGATCTGCGATTGCCGGGACTTACGGGAGAGGCTATCCTGGAGGAAGCGCTGTCGCTCTTCCCTGAGACTATCGTCATCCTTATGACGGGCTTCGGGAACATTCAATCGGCGGTGGAAGCGATTCGCAAAGGCGCTTTTGACTATCTCCCGAAACCGTTTCAACTCGACGAACTGGTCATGAGGGTTGAAAAGGGGCTCCAGGAGCACCAGCTGAAATCCGAGAACCGAATGCTGCGCGGCGAGCTGCAGGAGAAATATCATTTTTCAAATCTGGTGGGCAACAGCGCGGCCATGCAGACCATTTATCGCTTAATCGGAGTGGTTGCACAAAAAACCAGCACAATCCTGATCGCGGGAGAAACAGGCACAGGCAAGGAGCTAATTGCCCGTGCCATCCACTACAACGGTCCCAGGAAAGACCAGCCTCTGGTTTCCGTTAATTGCGGTGCGATCCCCTCCAATCTCCTGGAAGACGAGCTCTTTGGCCATGTCAAAGGTGCATTCACAAATGCCCACCAGCACCGGATTGGGAGGTTCGAACAGGCGAATCACGGAACACTGTTTTTGGACGAAGTATCCAGTATGCCGATGGATCTTCAGGTAAAGCTTCTTCGGGTGCTTCAGGAACGTGAATTCCAGCGAGTGGGCAGCGCCGCGACGATCAAAGTTGATGTCCGGATTATCGCCGCCACGAACGGAGATCTTCTGGAAGCGGTTGAGAAGGGAGAATTCCGGGGGGATCTATATTACCGGCTCAACGTGATTCCAATTCAGGTTCCGCCCTTGCGGCAGCGGCCCGATGATATTCCGCCATTGATTACACACTTCACAAAGAAATATTGCACGGAACAGCAACTGCAGCTGAAGCGTGTATCTCACGAGGCCATGAAAAGCCTGATGGCCTACGAATGGCCGGGGAATGTTCGTCAGCTTGAAAACTCGGTCGAAATGGCTGTTTCGCTGTCCGGCGACCGCAATCTGCTGGACTTGGAGGATTTTCCGGTGGTTTCCAGTCGCTCCCCAAGTGCCGAACAGGTTCAAAGCATCGACATCCCGGACGACGGCATCCATTTCAACACCATGGTCTCAGATTTGGAGAAGCGCCTCATTCTTCAGAGTCTTGCGGTTGCAAGAGGCAATAAAAAAAGAGCGGCCTCGTTGCTTCATCTAAAGAGAACGACCTTTGTCGAAAAACTGAGACGCATGGGGATGGAATCCCCTGAAGAGGAAGCTCTGGAGCTATAATCCCTCCTGAAAAACAGACGGGATTTTCGCGGGTCTCTGCAGGTTTATACTCGCGAAGACCTGTGCAAATCCAATCCCAGCATTGCAGTTTGCAATCCCCCTTTCGCTCCCTGCCGTCCGTCCGCTAGAATTAAAATGTGGGATAGAAAGGGAATGAAGCACGCATCGGCATTATTAACGGGATCCGTTTTATTATTCTGTGCTTTTTCACAAGTAAGGAACTCCCCGGAGTCTTTCGCTCAAGATTTTCCTTATCAATACAACATTAAAGTAGAACTGGTCGGCTTTTATGCGAGCGTATTTGATCGTGCAGGCAAGCTGGTCAACGATTTAAGTCAGAACGATTTCATCCTTTCCGAAAACGGAAAGCCCCAGATCATCAGTCAATTCAGCCGGGAATACATTTCGTTGAGCATCATTTTCCTGCTGGATACCAGCGGCAGTATGGACGGGGAGAAGCTCTCCAATGCCGGCAAGTCGCTCCTGCAATTCCTCAAGCATCTTAACCGCGGGGATGAAGCGATGCTGATGGAGTTTCGCAGCAAGCCCTGGGGTCGTCGAGCCATTTACACGGGATTTCGGACAGATAGAAAACGATCTGAAAGGCCTGGAAGGCTCCGGGTCGACGGCGTTATACGATGCAATCCTGGCGGCACTGGATCAGATGCATAACCAATACTCCCTGGGATATTACCCGCCCAAAACAACGGAAGGAGAATGGCGGGCGATCAAACTCGAAACCAAAACCCGCGGATTAAGAGTCATCGCATCAAAAACCGGCTATTTCGCTTCGGGAAAAGACCGGTAAAACTAAACCGCGGACGCGCGCGGATCTTCGCGGATCCGCAGAACAATCCGCTCATATCCGTGTGCACCCGTGGTTAACAAATTCGAATTCAGTTGTCCGGTCTCTTCCAATCTGCGAAAATTCTTCTTTTCAAGGAGATAATCTTGCCAAGAAAAAAGTTGTGGGGAGGACGTTTTACCTCGGAGGAAGATCCTTTTTTTGCCGAGTTCAATGACTCACTCTCCTTCGATCGTGAATTGCTGGAGGCGGACATTGAAGGCAGCCTGGCTTATGCGCGAGCGCTTGAAAGAGCCGGTGTCTTCACGCGCAAGGAGAGGCTGAAAGTCGAGCGGGGGCTTCGTCTCATACGGCAGGAAAGCAGGCAGGACCCTCAAGCCATCGTCCGCAGCAGTTCGGAGGATGTCCACAGCTATGTGGAGGAAGTCCTTGGCAAGAAAGTGGGAAGCCTGGCACTGAAGCTGCATACCGGCAGGAGCCGAAACGATCAGGTCGCAACTGATCTGAGGCTATATTTGAGGCAGAAAGAACAAAGCATCGGAAACCGGATCAATCACCTATTGGAAGCCATCGCAAATGCTGCCCAGAGGCACTTCCAGGTGATTGCGCCGGGTTATACGCATTTGCAAAGGGCCCAGCCCGTATTGTTCGCTCATCACCTGTTGGCCTACGGCGAGATGCTGTTGCGGGACCGCCAGAGGCTGAGGGAAGCGTTACAACGCATGAATGTCTGCCCGCTCGGCTCGGGCGCCCTATCGGGCACGGTGTATCCGATTGATCGCGACGCTCTGGCCCGAGATCTCGAATTTTCGTCTGCGTCGGAAAACAGTATGGACGCTGTGGCCGACCGGGATTTCGTCCTGGATTTTCTGTTTTTTGCCAGCACTCTTCTCATGCACCTCAGCCGGCTGGCGGAAGACCTGATCTTGTACAATTCCGCCGAGTTTTCTTTTGT
>JBEKKY010000337.1:0-4400 GCA_050010475.1 Acidobacteriota bacterium
CAAGAAGGCCGCCGCTCATGGGGGCCACGTTTCTTGCCAAGATTCAACCACAGCCTTGTGAAAATGCGCTTTGAGGCACAAGCAGAGCCAGACAAAATGCCCATGGCGTCAGCCAGCTCAACAGTTTAAGTTTCGTCATTTAATGATCCTTTCTGGTTTGGTAACGGTTTTTTTTGCATCCAATTTCATTTCGCCAGGATCTTTCCCCGGACAAGAACCGCTAATTTATTTGAGGCGTAAGCGACAGCTTGTACCAGACCGAAAACGAGTGGATTGAGGGGAATAGTACGGCGTCCCGACGCGATATGCGTCAGACTCAGGTGAAACCGGTAAACCTGTGAAGCGATGGGGCGTTCATCGTTGTAGGACAGTATGTGACCGATCAAAGACGCTATGCAAGCATTTTTTATGAGAGCTACTGCAATACAATAATTTCAATAAATGTAAGGGTGAGAGGCTTTGGGTGCAAATTGATCTGATGATCAGTGATCAAGGCGTAAATCCGGCTTAAGAGAGAGGCCTTTGAAGCGGTGGAAATCGATCGGGAAATTCGTAGGGATTGACCTTGCAAAATTCGGGAATAACAATTAATTCAACGTTGAACCATCTTGTGGTGAGGCTGAAGTGCGTCACGTCCTTGAACAAGATCCGAAACGCCCAAGCTGAGGCGCTCTGGAATGGACCGGATTTAAATGGAGCGGGAAACGGGATTCGAACCCGCGACTTCAACCTTGGCAAGGTTGCACTCTACCACTGAGTTATTCCCGCTCGTCAGTCCGCAGGTTTGAGGATATTATCTAAACAGATACCAAAACTCAACCAAAGATTGCACCGATTTTGCAGAGAGAATTTAAAACGCATTGCGAAAAAGCTCGGCGTCTTTTCCAATCACCGACACGATGTCGAAGCGATAAGCGTATTGCCCGAGATCGTTCTCGGCAATGAATTCTTCTGCTGTGCGGCGCAAAATCTGCTGCTTCTGCCAGTCAACAAATTCCCATGGCTCGCCGAACTCTCGTGAACTCCGGGTTTTCACTTCTATGAAGACAAGCGTCTCTTGCTCCAGTGCGATAATATCCAATTCTCCCGAACGGCCGCGATACCGGCGCGCCAGAACATCGAAACCCTGCTGCAAGAGAAACCGGCACGCAACCCGTTCTCCTCTGCGTCCCTGGAGCAAATGCGGGGCAACCATGACCTCAATGTGTGTTGGGGCACCCTCTTATTTCACAAAAAAGGGGACGCCACCCTATTTCGCGGTTCAGTTGCTGTGAACCCAAAGCATATATGCGAAATAGGGTGACGTTCCCAGATTCCTCAGATTCTCTTCCAGCGAACTCCTTCCCGCGTGTCTTCCAGCTGAATTCCTTTCGACGACAGCCATTGCCGTATTCGATCCGCTTCAGCGAAATCCTTTCGCCGGCGCGCAGCCTGGCGCCCCTCGATCTGGGCCGCAATCTCCTCATCCAGCAACTCAGGCTGAGGCCGCAGGATGTTTAATAGGCCTTCAACTTCCTGAATGAATTCGGAAGCTATGCGAAAATCGCCGGCGGACAGCGCATTCTGAGCATCCCTTTGATAGGTTGAACGCACGAAGTCAAAGATCGCAGCCAGAGCAGCCGAGGTGTTGAGGTCGTTGTCCATTGCCTCCACAAAACGTTCTCGCGCCGCATTCACTTCCACGCTGAACCCGGCGGAGGGTTCCTCAGGCTTTGCCTTTTCTTTTACGCGCAAAGCAAAGTCCTCCAATCGCTGGATCGACGCCTGGGCCTGATGGAGGCCATCATTCGTGAAATTGAGCTGTTTCCGGTAGTGTACGGATAGAAGCAGATAGCGAATGGATTCCGGGGAGTGGCCTTTGGAGAGAAGATCCCGCAGGGTATAGAAATTTCCCAGAGATTTCGACATCTTTTCCCCTTCCACGATCAGGAACTCCGGATGGATCCAGTAGCGGACGAAGGGCTTCCCCGTTGCACACTCGCTCTGGGCAATTTCGTTTTCGTGGTGGGGGAAGATAAGATCCACGCCGCCGCAATGGATGTCGAAAGTCTCGCCCAGGTATTTCATGCTCATCGCCGAGCATTCGATATGCCATCCGGGCCGCCCCGGTCCGATCTCCGTATTCCAAAAATCCTCGCCTTCTTTTCGAGCTTTCCAGAGGACGAAGTCCCGCGCATTTTCCTTCTCATATTTGTCCGTGTCGATGCGCGTGCCGGACTGGGCTCCGCTGAAATCTGCTTTGCTGAGCTTTCCGTAGCCGGGGTCACGAGAGATGCTGAAATAAACGGATCCCTCCTTGTTATAGGTGAATCCCTTTTCTTCCAACTTGCGGATCAGGGCGACCATTTCGGGAATGTGCTCGGTTGCACGCGGCATGATGTCCGGCGGATCAATCCGGAGGGTTTTACTGTCCTCCAGGAACGCTTGCGTATATTTCGCGGTGTAATCCTTCAAAGACATTCCCTGATCGCGGGCGTTCTGGATCGTTTTATCGTCGACGTCCGTAATGTTCATCACGTGGATCACGCGATATTTCCGGTACTTTAGATACTTGCGCAGGAGATCCTGAAATACGAAGGTCCTGAAGTTTCCGACATGAGCGTAATCATAGACGGTCGGCCCGCATGTGTAAAACCGGACAACGCCTTCTTCCAGTGGATGGAATTCCTCTTCCGTATTGCCAAGCGTGTTGTGCAGTCTGAGCATCACTCGTCTCCCGGATTAGGAATGGTGGATAGATTGCAATAAAAAAGCAACCACAGATTTCACGATCCAATTCGAGATTCGAAATTCGAGATTCAGCCGGGTTAATTTCGAATCTCGAATTTCGAATCTTGAATTTTTAGCAAGCGCAAATTGCCCTGTTCGCCTATCAGGGATGCCGAAATCTCCTTCATGCCTGTTATTGCCTTCATTCCTTCAGCTTTGGTTACAACAAGGAAATCAGGATGCTTTCGCGCAAACTGAACCAATGATTCCTTATCATCCAATTGAGTTTCGACTTGGTACCCGGTGTAGTAGTACAGAGAATGCTGGAAAAACCGGTAGGTTAGAATCGGTTCTCCGGGGCTGCGCAACTCTAACGCGCGATGCGCAATTTCCCGCGTGGAATAGTATGCGCCCAGGAGTGGGAAAGCGAACTGAGTTACGAAGAAGATCAAGATCAGGCTTTGCAGAACGGTCGCGCTGAAAGCCCGAATGCATTTGCCTTTGATGGTAAATCCAAATGTAAAAAATGCCGGAACCAGAATGGTAATGCCAAGCAGCAAGCCGATTTTCCAGTTCCCTCCGTATTCTTTTTGAAAGAAAAACGGAGCTGCAACAGCCACGGAGGCGGAAAACATCAAGTGCAACACTCCGGCTGCCCGCAGTCTGAATTTTTCAATTGTTCCCTTAATGGCTCGTGATGCATATATCCCCAGGATCAGAGCCAATGGCGGGAGCGAAGGCAAGATATAACCGGCCAGCTTCGAGTCCGAGAAGGAAAAAAAGATCACGGGGACGAGGAACCAGCAGATCAGAAATATCATTCGCGGATCCCATTGACGCCAGCGCCGTATTTCCTTCAACGGGGATTTCGACAAGAACAGCGGAAACCAGCCGCTCCATGGGAATAGCAAAGCAAGCAAAACCGGCAAGTAATATAGAAAGGGCTCTGAATGATGATGAATTCCCGTGGCGTACCGCGCGATGTTGTGGTTGATAAAAAATGTGGAGACGAAGGCAAAACCGTTCCGGTGGAACACCAGCCAGAACCAGGGGACGGAAACGGCGGCCGTCAAGGCTAATCCCTGAACAATGCGCCAACTGTTAAGGTCGGTTCCCTGCTCGTCCAGAAACCAGAAACAAAGCCCGATCCCAAATGCCAGGACGATTGCGACCGGCCCCTTTCCCAAAATCGCAAGGCCAAGGAAAACGTACGCGAATAATATTTTCCACCCGGGAGCGCGGGCGACGCGCCCACTAGCCAGCATGTGCGGCCGGGCCGCCCGTTGTCCCGGAAGAGCCACTCCCCGTGCGAGTATGGCCATAGAAAGAGTGAAGCAGCATGTAAACGGCATGTCGGTGGATGCGCCTCTGCCGAAACCGACAAACCCGATGCTAGTCAGGAGAATGGATGCGCCGATCAAACCGGTTTGCCTGGACCAGAGCACCGATCCCAACCAAAAGACCGATATTGCGGTAATCAGGGCACAAAGTGCCGGGCCAAACCTTGCGGCTGTTTCCTTAATTTTGAAGATGGAATAAAAAGGGGCTGTTATCCAGTAGTAAAGCGGAGGCTTCTCCAACCATGGTTTTCCCTGGAGCAGGGGGGTCGCCCAACTTCCCTGGTCGCGCATTTCTTGGGCGATACGGGCGTAGCGCGGCTCATCGGCGCCTGACAAGGGCAGGGAACCGAG
>JBEKKY010000338.1:0-4388 GCA_050010475.1 Acidobacteriota bacterium
CAGCTGCATCCGATCGAATTCCCAGACATCATGTGGGAAGTGTTTGTGGCAGGGTATCTCGGGTATACGGGCGTGCGATCGTGGGAAAAAAGCAAGCTCGGGAAAAACTGATTGCCGGCGGGCGCAGCAATGCTCGATGTTCTTGACGAATCTGACCGCCGCCTCATTATAAGCATTTCTATTCTGTAGTGCGAGAGCAGACCTGACACCGGACTCTTGGTGCCACTTCTATCATTCGATGAAAATCTCGTAAATTCCGTGCTGCATAGTACTGTGCTGACAACCAGAAGAATTGTCTCGCCTCTCCACCATATACAAAACTGTTCTTGCCGAACAATAGATAGGAAAGGAAATCGGTAAAATCACAGCGAAAATCAGGACGGGGAGGGATTGGACGGGAATTTCGAAAGCATGAAGGCAGATTTTGCACCGTCCAATCCCTCCCCGTCCTGATTTTCGCGCTTGCCTGCTGGGATTCTGCCTGCGTTCAGACACACCTCTGCCAAACAGGCGTCCGGTCCGCAACCGAGCATCTGCCGTGTCGGCGGCTTCATTGCCGAATCGTTGCTGCGGTGCCAGGCGGAGCCCTCGGTTCGATAGGATCCTGGGCCCGGCAACGCCCGCTTGCCAGATGGCGCAGGATACGGTCGACGACGCGGGGATCTGTAATAAAGGAGACGATGCGCATGCGCGCCCCGCAGCTGCACAGGAAGGGATCCGCTTCGAAGATTTTCTTGATCAACCGAGCCCGCGTGCTGCGAGCTTCCCTGAAGAAATCCGAATCGTCCTGCTGGGGATGATTAGCTGCCGGGGAGGCAGCGCTTTGGCCATCGGCTGGCGGCACTGAAATTCGGGCGCGGTTGGCATATGCGCCGTAAAACCTTTAGCAATGGCGTCCCGGGGCCGGGATATGAGAGGTGAGGCGGTGGAACCATTCGAGCGGGTCGAATGTGATGGAGGTAGCGCCGGTTCTTGGATCGGGATGTGTATCAATAACCAGCTTGCCGTCATCGAGTTTTTGCAGGGAATCCATGGCCACTGCAGGGCGGGTCATATAGCGGGCCTGGCATTCCAGAGAGGCTCTTTCGGCGGCTTCTGTTGTTCTGATATGATGCCGTCATCATATTAATTATTGTGGATCATGCGATTCCTTTTTTTCCCAGTATTGTGCAACGGGAAAAAAGGAAAGCATTGAAGAACCTGGTGCTGAAGCCTGGAGGAGTTGATAGTCTGCTGTCTATCTCTCGTCCTCTGGTTTTGGCGAGAGCATATCCCCCAGTGGTGGAATTTTCGTTTGATATTCCTTAAGGGCCGAGCATTCAACAAGCTGATTCAGAGTTTTCAGAGTGAATACCTTGCCACGCGTGCTGAGAAGCATTTTCTTCATGTCCTCGCGCCGAACGCCAAAGCCCCTTCCCCCAATGCAGGCGATTACTTCGAATTTGGGTTGTCCACCGGTCGAGCCAGTTAGGCTGAGCTGTCCAAGGTGCTGTATTCTGGTAGCCTTATCGCGAGCTGTACCGTCATCCTCCGTAATTTTTGCTTCAATAACTACTCGAGGATTGAATTCATCCGGCACAATAAAGTCGGGAGCTTGGTCGAACCCAACAATCCGCTCAGCGCGTTTTGTTTTTCGGAAGCTAATGCCATATGCCATGAGAATGCTCTCGATTGGAGATTCAAGATTGCTGCCAATGAGCTCGCTAACAGAATCACGATGCCCAGCAAAAGGGCGTCCAAGAAACCGTTCATACAGGAGCATTGCATATGGCGCCCCTATGGCCGCCATTGTTCGAATTGTTTCGAGTCCTTTTGCGGTATCCCCCTTTTGCAGCCGATGAATGCTCTCTGGGCCGACTTCGGGACAGCTCTGCTGCATAATATCGGAAGCCAATTCGATCATGGCTCTCAGCCGTTCTCTTGCCATTCCTTCCATTCGCAAGGATTGCAAAGGGCGAATTCGTACCTTTCGATCCAGGGTTCTTGCAAACCCTTGTGTCACCTCAACTCCTTTTCGTTGGGTAGTTATATAAGCCCATTCGGGCGGTGTGAAACCAAGAATGGAGCGGATAACAACCAGGGAAATGGGAGTTGAGTTCACAAGAGCAAAGAGCTTTTCAGGAGCAATGATTGAAAAATCGGAAGTAGCTTTCTTCAGAGCCTCATAGCCTTCCTCAAAAACTGCGTATTCCACAAATCCATTGCCTTTTGGCAACACCAAAAACTCTGAAGCCAAGCTCGAAAATACGGCCGATACAAACTGATCCGGATCCGCTTGGATCTCGTTCCAGTCAGCCTCAAAAGGATATTTCATCCAACTTCCTTTCGTAAGTTGCTTTGCATTCGCGCAATTCCCACTTTTGAGTTTTCTTTGCGTTTGCAAAGCTCTCTCGAAGCTCCTCCTTCACAGCTTCAAGTCCTCCAAAGGCAGAAATCCAGTCTGCAACTGCCTTCATATGATCTGCGCTTTTCAGTGATGGATCCCAATTAGTTCTCAGATTCCAAACGGCCAATCGAATCAAGTGTCCAAAAATGATGCACCGGATGTCTCCCTGAGTGGGATCCAATTCAGCCTCGCGCAGATTTTGTAGGTCTTCAGCCACGAGATCTGCAAGCATTTGCGGGCTATCGGCCAATGACCTGCGGGCGATCCGTCCAGTCGAACGACAAACGAACACGGTGTCGATAATGGATGAGCCGGTGCCGTTGATATGGATGGAAGCACCCATTTCCGCGGGGCATGGAATTGCTGCTGAACAGGTGAGGCCCGAATCCAGGATTGCAACAGCGGCAGGCAAATATGCTTCCAGTTTATTGTGATGATAGGTGAAAACGAGTGGATTTCCCGGTTTAAGAGATCTGGCCATTTTCTGGAATACTTGCGAAAGCCCTTCGGTGAAATGACCCAGTCCTCGCCCCATACTGATGTTGCCCGTCAATTCGTTGGCGTTGCGGGTAGATGGCTTCGCAAAGGCAGGCTCTGACTCTCCAAACAGACGACGCAGCCAGACATAACAGAAATCCATTAGTTCAGCATATTGAACATTTCCGTAGTACGGGGGATCGGTCAGAATAGCGTCAAATTTCTTTCCCAGAAGGTCTTTTTCAGATGAATCGGCGCAGGCCAACATAACTGAACGCCGTTCTTCGGGCATTTTTCCATTGCGCTTCTCGCCAATCCATTCGTTTCTGATAAAAACCTGCTCTTTTCGCAAGCCGCAGAAACGGATTTCGAATGGGCGGGTGCAATAAGCTTTTGCACGCGCAAATTTTTCCGTGATGTTGAACCAGCCACCGCTGCCGATGGCTGTTGTTTTGGAGTTTATCCCCAACAGATTCGATTCACATTGAATGTTTCCAACAGGAAAGCCGTGAACAGAAAATACATCGAGCGACTTCAATGCCATCGTGTCGTATCTGCAAAGCATGTTCTGATAGCGCAGCAGGTCCGATAGATTCGTCGCCAGGGCGCGCCTGATCCTTATATTTGGCTGTTTCTGAATGGATTGACAGATCAATTCCAGACCCAAAAGCTGGCGCGGATTAAACATTTCTCTGTACTTCGAGTAGCCCCAATGATGCAACCGGGTTGTTTCATCGCCTGGGGGTATAAGATCATCCGGGATAAAAGCGGTCTTTGTTGTTGCCAGTTGTTTCTCTGCATCGGCATATTTGGAGAGATCCTCCGAATCAGGCTTTTTAAAAAAACGCCCCTGATGGCTGCTTTTGCACTCCGGGCAATGATACTCAATTGCGAACATCCTATGCCGCGGAGGGCCAGCCGAAGCGCTTGGGTAAGCGTTATATGTCCGGCAGTGATGGCAAACGCAGCCGCCGCGCTTTGCTGTAAAATCGAGAGTGCCTGGGATGCGACAGTGTGGACAAGGGCCGGGGGCCTTGCGGGATTTGGCCTCAAAAAGCTCTCCGCACTTCCAACACACAAAAACATTGGCTGGATGTCGACAGTCTTCTGATATCAGATAGTTAGGAAATAAATCAATCTGTATGCCGCACTTGCTGCAGCAAATGGATTTGACCCAAAGAAAGTATTTTGTGTGAGCCTCCAGGCAGCCACAATGGGTGCACCGGGTCCTGTAATAACATCCGACTTGTTTTTCCAGTAAACGCCTCAATGCGCTTGCGGCATCAATGTAGGCCGGTAGATCGAGATATTCGATTTCCTCTCGGACAATCCAATACGCCATCGGATTGATATCGAAGCCGGTGATCGCGCAGCCAAGGCGATTGGCTTCGAGTAAGGTGGTGCCTCCTCCCATAAAGGGGTCTATCACGTTCAAGTTTTTAAAGGAATGGCTTTGATAATAGGCATCAACCAAAGGCGTATTTGCGAACTCTGACAGCAAAAGCGCGCGGAAAAGTGTGCCGGG
>JBEKKY010000339.1:0-8442 GCA_050010475.1 Acidobacteriota bacterium
GATATTTACACTCAGACTCAGGTTCTGCACCTCGTTGCTTCCAGACCCCAGAATCTGCTTGACGTGCGCCTGATTTTTCAAGGGATTGTTCTTCAGGTCTCGTGGTCCGTCGCAATCGTAGCACTTGCTGTGTCCGAAGCAGCGCCAGCAAAAGCTCTTCAACGGACACCTTATAATTATTACCCAAATGCTGCTTTAGTCAAGTTCCGCTTATTTGAATAAAGAAACCAATTAGAAGTCCTTTTCGGAGTCGGGCAGATTCCCAAACCTTTCGTCGGCCCTCTGTGACCTGGCCGGTTGCATCCGGCATCCGGAATCCTGTATCCTGTAATCACCGAGGTACGATGATGGCTCAGGCAAAAAGCAACAATCTATCAATAGAGTGCCCCTGCTGCGGCGCCCGCCTGACAGTTGATGCCGGGCTCTGCAAGGTGGTAAGCCACGAGGCTCCTCCACCGAAACGCAATGCCCTGGATCTGGATCAGGCCGCCGCTCTTCTAAAAGAACAGGCTGCGCGGCGAGAAGCGATCTTCAAACAGAGCACAGAAGACGTCAAAATCCAATCGCAGCTGCTGGAACGAAAATTCGAAGCGGCCCTGGAGAAGAACAAGGACGCTCCCATATCCAAGCCTACCCGCGATATCGATCTGGATTAACGGATAAAAACGACACGGATTATCACGGATTTATAATCTGTGTTAATCCGTGGAATCCGTGGCGTTTTTTGTTCAGCTTACTTCGCGCGGAGTCTGGGGATTTCCTCGAGAGCCTGATGGAGCTGCTGTAAATCCAAAGGTTTATTAAAATAACTGTCAATCAGGCCGGCATCGACCGGGAGTTCGTTCAGCTGGAATGCCGTGAGGAGAAAGATCACGGCATCCGGCTGCTTTTGCCGAACCGTTCTGGCGACCACCAGTCCATCCAGATCAGGCAACCTGTAGTCCAACAAAACTACGTCAAATCCTGAATTCTCAATCTGAGCAAGAGCTTCGTTTCCCGTAAAAACGGGTTGAACATCAAAGCCCCATTTCGAAAGAGAAGATGCCAAAGACCAGTTCAAAAGCTTCTCGTCCTCAACCACCAGCACATTAAGATCTTCTCTCTCTGTTTTTTCCATAACCCGTTTCCAACTTTAACCGATGCAACTCCTTTGCCAAGCTTCCCGGGCCGCGCGGGAATTCAGTCCGATTCCTGTTAACTGCGCTAAAGCAAGGGGATATAATTTGTTTTGAAAGCATCGTCCCTCCCTAATTCCGGCTCCGAAACCAGTCCAGGGTTCAAAAGCGCGGGTGATAGGCCCCGAAACGATTTAAAAACGGGGACAGTCACCGGCCGGGAGCGCCGGCGTCTCGCCGGCTCTTTGTAGCGTTTCGAATGGCGCGCTGCTTCACATACGCCTAAAAAGGAGCCGGCGGGACGCCGGCGCTCCCGGCCGGTGATTGTCCGTTTTTGTATGCAACAGGTATTGCCTCTGTGCTCAAACGAGTTTAGAGTAGTTGTTTTTAACTACTAAGATGTAAACGACGAAACGTTCTGGAGGGAATTGTGGGAGATTCTGGTCGCGGGGACATTCAAATAGCCAGCCATTTGTGCAAAGGATGCTCCCTGTGTATTGCGGCATGTCCTGCCGAGGTTTTGATCCAGGGCACTTCATTGAATCGCCAGGGATATTATGCAGTTTCCTACAAGGGATCGGGGTGCACCGGTTGCAGCATCTGTTTTTATGTCTGTCCTGAGCCGGGTGCAATCACGATTCGGATACGGAAGGACAAAAAGGATAAGCCGGCCGCATAGGCCCGGGACCGCGGGCGTCTCGCCCGCAACGGCCTTACGGGCGGGGACGCCCGCGCTCCCAGGGAATTCATTCAGGAGACGATGAATGCGCCATTTGCTTAAGGGGAACGACGCGGTTATACGAGGGGCAATAGCGGCAGGATGCAAGGCTTACTTCGGCTACCCCATCACTCCAGCGAGTGAAATTGCCGAACAGGCGTCTTTGCTTCTGCCGCAACACGGAGGAATTTTCGTCCCGGCAGAGAGCGAAATCGGTTCCATCCAGATGGTTTTCGGAGCGGCCTGCGCCGGCGTCAGAGCCATGACTGCCTCTTCCGGACCGGGCATCAGCCTGATGCAGGAGGGGATTTCCTACATGGCGGGAGCAATGCTTCCGGGTGTCATCGTAGACATAATGCGTGCAGGTCCCGGGCTCGGGAACCTCGGCGTTGAGCAGGGGGATTATCACATGGTAGTCAAGGGGGGTGGACACGGGTGTTATCGGACGCCGGTGTTTGCGCCTAATAGCGTCCAGGAAATGTGTGACCTGACAATTCACGCCTTTGAAGTGGCCGATCGCTACCGCACCCCGGTCTATGTGCTTGCTGACGGCGCCCTTGGCCAGATGATGGAGCCGATCGAAATCCCCAAAACGGACCCGAAAGAGCCGGAAAAACCCTGGGCGGTAGTCGGCAATGCCGCCACCCGGAAGAACCTGATTACCTCGATCTACCTCGAGCACGAAAAGCATGAAGCTCTCATCATTAATAAGCTGGAAGAGAAATATGCTGAAATCGAGAAAAATGAGGTTATGTATCAGGAAATCCATACAGAGGACGCCGAGATTCTGATGGTCGCCTATGGGATCAGCAGCCGAATCGCGCGGGCCGCTGTTGAAATGTCCCGGGCGGACGGGATACGAGTAGGATTGCTTCGACCGATTAGCCTATATCCATTTCCCGCAAACCGGCTCCGACAGCTGGCCGGGAAGGCCTACTCGATACTGGTCCTGGAACTGAGCAGCGGTCAATTGATAGAGGATGTCCGCCTGTTCACGGGCGGAATAACGCCGGTTCAACTGCTCAGGCGTACGGGCGGAATGATGCCCACAGCCGAAGAAGTAGTGGAAGCCATAAAAAAGATGGAGAGAGAGTGTGTTGGAAATCACGCATAGCAAAGCCGCATCTTTCTATGACCTGTATGAACGCAAAGGCGGAAATGCCGAAATAACACACTATTGTCCCGGCTGCGGCCATGGGGTTTTGCACAAGCTGATCGCGGAAGCCATCGACGATTTTGGCATTCAGGACCGGACTATCCTGATCGGCCCCGTAGGTTGCTCGGTATTCATGTACTATTACATGGATGTTGGCAATATCTCCTCCTCCCACGGACGTGCTCCTGCTGTCGCAACGGGGGTCAAGCGTGTGCGTCCGGAAGCTATTGTTTTCTGCTATCAGGGGGATGGCGATCTTGCGGCAATCGGGGGCAACGAAATATTGCATGCCGCCAACCGAGGAGAGTCTATCACTGTCTTTTTTATTAATAATGGCATTTATGGCATGACGGGCGGACAGATGGCTCCGACGACGCCGCTGGGTCAGAAAACGACGACTTCGCCCAGAGGGCGGACATTTGGCGCCGAAGGCCCGCCCATGCGGATGTGCGAACTCCTGGCGACTTTGGATGGTCCTGCTTATATTGAACGCGTCGCTTTGACGGATCCGAAGCAGCATATGCGCGCCAGAAAGGCGGTCCGCAAAGCGTTCCAGAACCAGATAGAGGGACGCGGATTTTCTTTTGTCGAGGTTCTCAGCGCCTGTCCGAGCAACTGGAAATTAACTCCGCAGGAAGCAATCCATTGGGTGGAGAAAAATATGTTCCCTATTTTCCCACTCAAGGTATTCAAGGACATCGATCGGAGCCAGGAAATCCATTCGGTTGCTCCGACGCGCAGCGCAAAACAGGCCTCCGCGCAGGAACCCGCAATACAATCGGCTCCGGTTTTGGGCGCCGTAGCAAAAGGCGAGATCAAGGAGGTTGCGCTGACGCTGAGCGGATTCGGCGGCCAGGGAGTTCTTTTTGCCGGACTGGCACTGGCAGAAGGCGGAGTGCGCGAAGGACTTGAAGTTTCCTGGATCCCGTCCTACGGTCCTGAAATGCGCGGCGGAACCGCGCATTGCCATCTTCGTCTTTCCCGAACGCCGATTGCTTCGCCCTGGATCAGCCGTCCATCCAGCCTGATGGCTTTCAATCAGCCCTCGGTTGAGAAGTTCGCTCATGAAATCCTGCCCGGCGGATTGCTTTTGGTGAATTCGTCCATGGTTCAGGATCTGCCCGACCGTTCGGACATCCGGATCGTCGGCATTCCTGCCTATGAAGCAGCCGAAAACCTGGGAAATCCAAAGGCTGCAAACATGATTATGTTGGGGGCGTACCTGGAAGTGACTCATGCCGTGGATCAGGAGTCGATTCTTTCCGCATTTGCCGAGCACGGGATAAAGCCGGAAATGTTGAAAAGCAACCGGGAGGCGATTGAGATGGGTCGCCGAATCGCAAGCGGAACAAAAGTTGTGGCCACATCGCTATAACGCGCTATCCCATGTGGGGCGGGACAGAAACATTAAAAGGCTCTGGCCATTATCCGCTGATTGCTCTAAGATATAAGGTTCTCTGCTTAAAATGAGTTTATCGATTAGTTTTCAATCATAACTATGGTGAAACATGAATAGAAGGATGGTTACCATTGACGGTAACGAGGCTGCAGCCTATATAGCTTACAATACCAACGAAGTTATCGCGATTTATCCGATTACGCCATCGTCCGCGATGGGAGAGTGGGCGGATGCCTGGAACGCTGAAGGCCAAAAGAACATCTGGAGCATGATTCCTTCGGTCACGGAAATGCAGAGCGAAGGGGGCGCCGCAGGCGCGGTCCATGGCGCTTTACAGGCGGGCGCTCTGACCACGACATTCACTGCCTCCCAGGGTCTGCTCCTGATGATTCCCAATATGTTTAAAATCGCGGGGGAATTGACCTCGACCGTATTCCATGTCTCCGCCAGAACGATTGCGACCCATGCTTTGTCCATATTCGGCGACCACAGCGACATCATGGCGGTCCGGGCGACCGGCTGGGGGCTTCTCGCCTCGAATTCAGTTCAGGAAATCATGGATTTCGCGCTGATTGCCCAGGCGGCCACGCTGGAAACGCGCGTCCCGTTCATCCATTTCTTTGACGGATTCCGCAGTTCGCATGAGGTCATGAAAATTGAGCAGCTGACGCAGGATGATATGCGAAGCATGATCGACGATGAACTCGTGCGCGCTCACCGCATGCGGCGGCTGTCTCCCGATAAGCCGGTTATTCGAGGCACCGCTCAGAATCCCGACGTCTTTTTCCAGGCGCGGGAAGCCTGCAATCCCTATTACCTTGCTGCTCCCGCCATCGTTCAGAAAGCCATGGACAAGTTTGCGTCCCTGGTCGGGAGACAATACCACCTGTTTGATTATGCAGGCGCTCCTGACGCCGAGCGCGTCATCGTGATTATGGGATCGGGCGCAGAATCCACCGAAGAAACAGCCGACTATCTTAATGCCCGTGGCGAGAAGGTGGGTCTGATAAAAGTCCATCTGTTCCGGCCCTTCTCCAGTCAGGATTTGATTCGCGCATTTCCGGCAACAACCCGCACCATCGCCGTCCTCGATCGAACCAAGGAACCGGGCGCTTCCGGCGAGCCGCTTTATAAAGATGTTGTTACTGCGGTTGCCGAGTCCTTCAGTTCCGGCCGCTTGCCTCTCAAGAGTTTCCCAAAGATCATCGGGGGCCGCTATGGACTTTCCTCAAAAGAATTCACCCCGGCCATGATCAAGGGCGTCTATGACGAGATGAAGAAGGAGAATCCAAAGAATTACTTCAGCGTCGGAATCAAGGACGACGTGACGAATAATTCTATTGAATATGATCCTGATTTCTCGACCGGCGGCGAAGTATCGCGATGCCTTTTCTATGGTCTTGGCGCAGATGGAACCGTGGGAGCAAACAAGAATTCCATCAAGATCATCGGCGAAGATACTCCCAATAACGCTCAAGGCTATTTTGTTTACGATTCGCGAAAATCGGGCTCCGTGACGGTGTCGCACCTGCGTTTCGGCGCAAAACCGATCCATTCGATTTACCTCGTGGAGAAGGCCAGCTTCATTGCCTGCCATCAGTTCGTTTTCCTTGAAAGATACGACATGCTGAAGGATGCCGTGCCCGGCGCCACGTTCCTGTTGAACAGCCCCTTCGGACCTGATGAGGTCTGGAACAAAATCCCGCGCAGCGTTCAGAAACAGATCATCGACAAAAAGATCCGCTTCTATGTCATCGACGGGTACAAAGTAGCCAAAATGACCGGAATGGGCGCGCGGGTTAACACGATCATGCAGACCTGCTTCTTTGCAATTTCCGGCGTGCTGCCCAGGGACGAGGCGATTGAAGCCATCAAATACTCGATCAAGAAAACGTATGGGGCTAAAGGCGATGAGGTCGTAAAAAAGAATTTCCAGGCCGTGGAACAGACGCTTGCCAATCTGTTCGAAGTGAAAGTGCCGGCTCAAGCCGACAGCAAGATCGAAAGGCCGCCGGCAGTTCCCCCGCAGGCGCCTGAGTTCGTCCAATCATTCACAGCCCGGATCATCGCGGGAGAAGGGGATCAGCTTCCAGTAAGCGCCTTCCCGGTCGATGGGACATTCCCCACGGGAACGGCTCAGTGGGAGAAGCGCAGTATCGCACTCGAGATCCCTTCATGGGATCCCGATATCTGCATTCAATGCGGCAAATGCGCTATTTCATGCCCGCACGCTTCTATCCGGATCAAGGCTTATGACGAGAAACTGCTTGAAAAGGCGCCTCCCACATTTAAATGGATGAAAGCTAAAGGGAGCGACTTCGGTCCAAACATGAATTATACGGTCCAGGTCGCACCGGAGGACTGCACGGGATGCGGCGTTTGCGTGGATATGTGTCCCGCGCGAAACAAGAAGGAAACCCGCCTGAAGGCGATCAATATGGTCCCGCAGCTTCCGATCCGCGTGCAGGAGAGAGAGAATTTTGAATTCTTCCTGAACTTGCCCGAATTTGATCGTCGTCTGGTGCGGCTGAGCAGCGTCAAAACCAATCAGCTACTTCAGCCGCTCTTCGAATTCTCGGGCGCATGTTCAGGCTGCGGCGAGACCCCTTACATCAAGCTCCTGACTCAGCTGTTCGGGGATCGGACCCTTATTGCCAATGCCACAGGTTGTTCGTCGATTTACGGCGGCAATCTTCCGACTACGCCCTACACCTTTAACAAAGAAGGACGAGGACCTGCCTGGAGCAACTCTTTGTTCGAGGACAATGCCGAGTTTGGCCTGGGTTTCCGGTTGACCATTGACCAGCACACAAACGTGGCACGGGAGCTCGTAAAAAAACTCAGTTCGCAAATCGGCGATGATCTGGTGACCGGTCTTCTGGAGGCGAACCAATCCGATGAAGCGGGAATCTACGAGCAAAGAGAGAGAGTAACGGCCCTTAAAGACCGGTTAAACGGAACGAACTCGCCGGATGCCAAAAGCCTGCTTAGTCTTGCCGACTATCTGGTGAAAAAGAGCGTCTGGATTCTGGGTGGAGACGGCTGGGCATACGATATCGGTTACGGCGGATTGGATCACGTCCTGGCTTCCGGCCGCAACGTGAATGTCCTCGTGCTGGATTCTGAAGTCTACTCCAACACCGGCGGGCAGATGTCCAAATCCACGCCACGCGGAGCGGTAGCGAAATTCGCGGCGGGCGGGAAGCCGGTTTCCAAGAAAGACCTTGGGCTCCATGCGATGAACTATGGCAGCGTATACGTTGCCACCGTGGCACTGGGCGCAAATGATGCACAGACAATCCGCGCATACCTGGATGCGGAGTCCTATAACGGTCCCTCGATCATCATCGCCTATTCGCACTGCATTGCGCACGGAATCGACATGACTCGGGGCATGCAGCAGCAGAAGGCGGCCGTCAACAGCGGGCACTGGCTGCTTTACCGCTACGATCCTCGTCTGACCGAGCAGGGCAAGAATCCTCTGATTCTGGACTCGGGGGCGCCCTCGATACCGATGAAGGATTATGCTTATTCCGAAACTCGATACAAAATGCTGACGCGCAGTAATCCGGAAGAAGCGAAAAGGCTGCTGAAGCTGGCCCAGCATGACATCATGACCCGGCATCAGTACTATGAGCAGCTGGCGGGTCTGGATTTCGAGGATAGCGGAAATAAATAAAAACGCCACGGATTTCACGGATTCTGATTTAGAAATCAGTGCCAATCCGTGAAATCCGTGGCGTCTTTCGTTGTGGTAATTATTGAGGACATTTATGCAGAAACGATCCGCGCTGTTTTTGATTGCTCTGATTGTATTGTTCGTCTTCGGGAGTCTTGCGTTGGCCACGCAGGATTCCGGGAAGCAGGAAGCAAAGATAGACAAAACCAAATGCCTGGGCTGCCATGGGCCCTTTGAAAAAATCATCAAAGCTACGGCCGACTGGGAATCACCCGCGGGAGACAAGGTCAGCCCGCACAGATACGTCCCTCATGATAGCGAGGATGTTCCCGAATGCACTGAATGCCACACGCCGCATACGATTCCGTTGCAGGA
>JBEKKY010000340.1:0-4367 GCA_050010475.1 Acidobacteriota bacterium
AGAATCGTGTGGATTCCATACTCCAGGGCAGGTTCGCCATCAAACTCCCGGTCGTATAGTTCAACCTGGCGCGAGGCCGCAAGAATCGCTGCCGGACCTTCCCGCGTGCCGGCGCCATATGAGGTGGTGGATTCATAGGGGATCGGCAGAAGCCAACCCTGCGAGCGCGCCGGAGTCGAGATTTCTTCCGGCAGCCCTAAAAAATTCCATGGCGCCTGGTATAGTTCCCTTTTCATTTTGGATTTACGATTTACGATTGACGATTGCAAAGCCGAACCTGGCCTTTCCAATCGTCAATCGTAAATCGTCAATTATAATGTGATTACTTTGCCTGCCATCCACTGCGCCAGCACGATGTCGTTCATGCCCCCGACGATCCCTACGGCAACTTTGTCGTTGAGCCCAAAATATTGAAGACATGTACTGCAAATGATGAGGCGCACGCCCTTCCCTTCGAGTGCGTGCAGCAGATCAAGCACGGGGGAACCATGGACAACCATTTTGACTCCGCCGGCGTAAAAACAGATTGCGCCGGGATAAAACCCGTTTTCCTGGAGCATCGTCAGGTAAACCCGCAAGAGCTTGTGCCGCAGAGGCTCCTCGGCCGATCCCATGCCGTCGTTGTTAATCAGGACAACCGTGGAGGAACTGCTTGCCTTAAGTTCTGCCGAGCTGATCATCACTGGACCGGATCTCTATTCCTTTATGGGCAGGACATGGATTGCCTTGACGACAAGTGTGACCTTGTCACCTACTTTCAAACCCATATCCTTTACCGACTCCGTCGTCAAAACAGAAGCCATCCCGTGAGGATCGGTCACTTCAAATTTCACAAGCGACATTATTTCATCGCTCTTGATTGAGGTTACTTTGCCGGTGAAACTATTTCTGGCGCCAGTTTTCATTTGATTTCCCCTCCGATCTGATAATTCTTATGCCTCCATCGTCGATCGTCAACCACGGAAAAACGGTGACAGCCACCTGTGTCCCCTTTGGGACACAGGTGGCTGTCACCGTTTTTCCGTTTAATTCGCGGTTCTGCCGGCAACTCCTTTGGGAGCTGAGGAGAACTTTTTGGCCGCCTCCTTGGGACGCAGCGCGCGCGTTGCTTTTCCCGCCCGCCACATTTCCGAGTTGGCCATCACGTTGAGTTCTTTGGTCAACTGTTCCTTGTAGTCCGGCCGGCCGCAGGTGCGCAGCACCCGTGCGGTTTCGGCGCCCGAGGCAACTCTCTTGTACAGCTCGTCGAACAGCGGCATCACGGCCTTCTTGAACTTGGGCTTCCAATCGAGGGCGCCACGTTGCGCTGTCGCCGAGCAGTTGGCGTACATCCAATCCATGCCGTTTTCTGCGACAAGCCGGATCAGGCTCTCGGTAAACTCCTCGACCGTCTCGTTAAATGCCTCGCTTGGGCTGTGGCCTTTCCGGCGCAGCACATCATATTGGGCTTCCATAACTCCCGCGATCGCTCCCATGAGAACGCCCCGTTCTCCGGTCAAATCACTGAATACCTCATTGCGGAAGGTTGTGGGGAACAGGTACCCCGAACCGATTGCAATCCCAAGCGCAAGGCACCTTTCGCGGGCGTGCCCGGTTGCATCCTGTTCGACTGCAAAACTCGCATTAATTCCCGCACCCGAGAGGAAATTCCGTCGCAGCGAAGTGCCGGATCCTTTGGGAGCCACCATCACAACGTCTACGTCCTTCGGGGGAATGACCTTTGTCTGGTCCCTATAAACGATCGAAAATCCATGAGAAAAGTACAATGCATTGCCGGGTTCCAAGCGTTCTCGGACCACAGGCCAGATCGCTCTCTGTGCCGCATCGGAAACCAGCATTTCAATCACCGTGCCCCGTTCGCAAGCTTCTTCTATCGGGAACAGGTCTTTCCCGGGGACCCATCCGTCCTTTCTGGCCCGGTCCCAATCTTTCGGATATTGCTTCGACTGGCCGATGATAACCTTAAAGCCATTGTCTTTCATGTTCAGAGCCTGTGCAGGCCCCTGGACGCCGTAACCGATCACCGCGATCGTTTCTCCCTTCAGCACCTTTCGTGCCTTGGTCATGGGAAATTCTTTTCGAGTGACGACTTCTTCCTTGATTCCTCCAAAGTCGATAAGCGCCATAATGCTCTTCCTCCCTTTCGTTCCCCGTCTTCCCGTTTCCCGGTCACTGTTCAGGATTGGTGAATGGTTGACGGGACACCGTCAATAGATAACCCTGGATCACACAATGGGAGTGATTTTTATAAGTCATTCAGAGGCCGGGCGCAAGGCCAAAGCGCAGGCAAGTAGATGAAAGAAAAACAAAAACGCCACAGATTCCACGGATTTCATGGATGAGATTTTTTAAGAAATCGGTGGAATCCGTGGAATCTGTGGAATCTGTGGCGTTTTTAAATCATTTTTAGCTGAATTCATTTTAGAATTATAGTTAAGCTCTCTGTGTCCCCCGTTCAGGGCGCCTGAAGAAAGAGGATCAGCATGAAAGCATATGAGATCAAGAAATTCGGATTTGATGGGCTTGCCATAGTGGATCGTCTGATCCCGAAGCCCGCCCCTAGTCAAGTACTGGTCAAAATGCATGCGTGGTCGTTGAATTTCCGCGACCTGATGACCGTGACCGGAAGATACAATCCGAGATTGAAACTGCCTCAAATTCCGTTATCGGATGGGTCCGGAGAAATCGTCGCCGTCGGGTCCGAAGTGGAAGGATTCAAAACAGGAGACCGGGTCGCCAACACGTTCTTCGAAAGGTGGGTTTCCGGCGAAGGGACCGATGAACAAGCCAGAACAGCTCTGGGGGCTGGGCGGGACGGTGTGCTGGCCGAATATGTGGCGCTTCACCAGGACGGCGTTATTGCAATACCGGACCATCTGACTTACCAGGAAGCTGCCACGCTGCCGTGTGCAGCCTTGACCGCCTGGAATGCTCTCGTATCCAAGGGAAACATCAAAGCAGGCGATACGATCCTCACATTGGGAACAGGGGGCGTCTCCATTTTTGCCCTGCAATTTGCTTTAATCAGCGGCGCCCGGGTCATTATCACGTCAGGCAGCGATGAAAAGCTGGAAAAAGCCAGGAAACTGGGAGCGAGCCATACGATCAATTATAGACAGCATGCCGATTGGGGCAGGCACGTCCGGCAGCTCTGCGGCGGACGAGGAGTGGATCTGGTTGTGGAGGTTGGAGGAACCGGCACATTCAATCAGTCCGTCGCCGCTGTCAGGCGAGGGGGAACCATAAGCCTGATTGGCGTGCTGGCCCAGGGTTCCGATACCAATATTTTGCCGGTATTGATGAATGCGATTCGCGTTCAAGGGATTTTCGTCGGCTCCCGCGAAATGTTCTCGGCCATGAATGCCGCCATAGCGCTGCATCAGCTTCATCCTGTGATCGATCGGACCTTCGGATTTGATCAGATGCCGGAAGCTCTACGGCTTATGGAAGCCGGCGGGCATTTCGGAAAAATTTGTGTCAGCGTGTAAAATGAAATTGGGGACGCCACCCTGTTTCGCGGGATCAGTAACGACTAAAACGACAGCGAACAGGCGAAATAAGGTGGCGTCCCCATTTATCTCTGAATCAGGGGCCGTCATTTGAAGTTGTATTCCAACTCAATGTGACAACCCTCTCGATTGGCCAGATATATTCCATTTCCATGAATCCCATCGAGTTGACCGGTGCCTGAGCCTTTAGCGATTCTCAAAGTCGATTTTGCGGCTCCACCTTCGAATGTGCCGTTGTCTTCGAGCACAAAACCTCCCGACTTTCCTAATAATGTTCCATCAAAATATATGAGTCCTACGTAAGAAGCGGAGGATTTGTGTTGATCTTTCGGGTCAAAATGAGAATAGAACATCAGATATTCAACTAAGCCCTTGCCTTCAATTTCTCCATTGAAACTGTATTCGACAGAGGCCTTTGTCATCCTCTTTTCGGGGGTCATTTGTTGATAAGTTGACTCTTCCCACTTTTTAACTGTGTAGGTTCCTTTAGCTTTCATTCCGATCTCCATTCAATAAGCTTGCTTTTAGGAATCGAGCGCTAACATATGTCTGTTCAGGCCGCCGCGCAGAACGATCCGGATTCGTATCGCGACCTCGTTGTTCGTATCGCCGGCTACTCGGCCTACTTCGTCGAGCTTAACAGGGATTGCCAGGACGACATCATCCGAAGAACCGAAAACATCATCTAATATCTATCTAAACATATTTGAAATTTAGAATATTGAACATGGAATTTCCAACCGCAGAAGTGCGCACAACCCAGACAGCACCGCCGGCACTTCAAAATTCAATATTTCTTTTTCGATATCCTGCAGTTTAAAAACACCTCGGCTGGTCGCGTGGGATCGCTGATGCGTA
>JBEKKY010000341.1:0-4360 GCA_050010475.1 Acidobacteriota bacterium
AAGTTCGTCCATTTAAGGGAATCAATAGAGATTGCAGACAGGCGGTTGCATGCAGGAATATTGCAATCGGCAAGGCTATTGTGGCAATTGGGATGTTTGTCAAACAGCCACGGAAAGACGTACTGGAGTTTGTCCGGAGGCAGACTGGAAACACGCGAAAAGCTACAGCAAACAAAGCAAAAGCTTTTTTGCGGAAATATGAATAGATCGTTTCCCGTTTCCAGGTCCCCGTTAAAGTTCAATCGATCACCACCAACGGGGAACGCGAAACGGAAACGGTTCACTGCAATGCCGATGAAATCGATCCGGCAACACCAAGCAATTCCAGCTTTCGCTGGAAAAGAACCTGATCGGCCTGCAGAGACGCCAGTTCCTTCTGCTGCAGGATTGAACGGAAACCCTCCATCTCTTTCGGGCTGATTCGGCCCCCCTCCTGCAGCGTTTCGTTTGCCTGCACCGTTTTTCGAGCCAATTCGGCATCATCCTGGGCGACTTGAGAAGCCTCTTGAGCAACCCGCAAATCGCTTAAGCCTCGTTCGATGCTCATCCTCAAATCGGCGATTTGGCCATCCAGGCGGATGCGCGCTTCTGACACTTCCTGCCGGCTCTGCGCAACCCTCGAACTGGTGCGGGAGCCATCGAAGATCGGGATCTGGATTGAAAGTCCCAAAACGACGTTGCTGCGTGAGAAGTTCTTGTAATAATCGGCGTAATTGTTCGTGTTGCTGAAAACCGCGTACTGGCTTTCAATCTCCGCTTTTGGCAGTCGCTCTGCTTTTTCCGCCTCGACGTGAAACTCTTTTGCTTTTAGATCTGCCTTCAATTTCTTTATTTCCGGCGTGCATTCGAGGGCTTGCAGGTAGATAGTATCTGCTGGCGTATCGAATATAGGATTTTCGATCACCGGCTCGACCGTTTTGATGGACGCCGTTTCGGAAAAGCCCGTGAATCTTCGAAGGTCTGCCTCCGCAAGCTTCGCCTGCTCTTGTGCCGCATTCAGTTGTTGGTGGGCATGACGGACGGCATTGTCGGCCTGAGCTGCTTCGACTTGCGTAACCCGTCCAGCTTCCAGCAAGATCCCAACCTCCTCTTTTTGTTTCCTGGCACTGTCCAGCCAGGCCATTGCAATCTCGATCATTTTTCGTGATAGGTGGAGCTGGTAATAGATCAGAGCTGTTTTTGACGCTACTTCGTTGCGCGCGGCTTCTGCTCCAAAGGCGCTGCTTTTTCCGGCCTCCTCCGCTTCTTTGATCAGATTTGAATTTTTTTTGTTGAAAATGGACTGGCTGCCTGTGATCTGGAAAATGGAGGGCGTACCAACAGGAAATCCATTGTTGTAGGCATATCCTGTGCCTGTCATCACCTGAGGCCGATTGAGGGAACGGGTTTCGCGCTCGGATTCGCGTGTGCGTGCGGCTTGAGCTTCAGCGATAAGAACCTCCGGAGAGCGAGCCAACGCCATGTGGACGGCTTCCTGAAGAGTAAGAATTCTATTTTCCGGCTGTTGGCCGGCTCCGCCCGGGTCCAATGCGGGGTATGCACTTAAGGACTTGAGTGTAACTACCATTATTAGCGAAAAAAACACACTTAGAGATTTATTCATAGCGAGTGCCTCAAATATAGAGATTCATTAGCCTCGAAGGCTCCAAGGCTCAGAGAATCTTAAAAAATTTCGGGCTACCTCAACTTGGATATTTGTTCTTTTGCTTTGCCGTAGTCAGGATTGAAGGCAAGCGCCGACGCGAAGGCTTCACGGGCCTTTGTCTTTTCTCCTTTGGCCAGGAAACTCTCTCCCAGCCAATAGTACACCTCTTCAAAAGCCGGATCTTCATCGGCGAGCGAGCCTGAAGCGAGGTTCATGAGGGCTTTGGTTGAATAATCAAGATTGGTCCGGAGTTGAATGGTCGCTGCCGCCATAATGAGTCGGCTCCACTTCGATCCATTATCCAGCTCCAGCGCTTTTTTCGCGTATTGAATGGCACCCTCAAAATCCTGCCGGTCGAGGAGAAAATCCGCTACATCCTTGTAAGCAATTGCGTCGCTAGGATACTCGATGGTCGCCTGTATTAACTCTTTTTTCGCCAGGTCCCATTTTTTTTCTTTGATCAGGATTGCCGCGCGGGCACTGTATCCCTTCCTGGGATCCAGTTTGGCAATTGCCTTCGCTTCAGCGTCGGCCTTGTCTTTCCCACCCCCCACATAGGAGGGCGCGTCCAGATAGAAATCGAGCAAATCAAACCTGACATCCAGATTCTCGGGCGAAAGCCTGCTCGCGGTTTCGAATTCCTTCACAACCCGGTGTGCCCATCCGACGGCTTTGACAAAAAACGAGTGTGCTGCGCGAGCTCCACAGGCACGGCCCAACCAGAGGTGGCTTTGAGCGTTGGAAGGCTGCAGCTGGATGGTTTTCTCCATTTCCTGGACCGCGCCATCCCAATCGCGAACTTTGAGATAAGATTTCCCAAGCCAGAGCCGCACATCTGCATCATTGGGGGATATGCTCCTCAGCTGCTGCAGCAGGCTCACCGCTTCGTTGAAGTCACCCTTCTGATAAAGCCGGATCGCGTCATCGAGGCTTCCGGCTGTAGGCAAGCCAGGTGAAGAGCCCAGAAGGAATAGCAAAGCTAAAATCTTCATCTACCGAAACCTCAATCCCTTCCTTCCCCGGAGGAGATGCGGTGCAAAATACAGGATGCGGAATGCATTTTGCATCCTGAAGCTGAATCCTCTTACCACGCACCAGAAAATATAACCGAGAGACAATTTGGGGTCCAACAGTATCCTCGGCTATTCGATGCGCCTGGGATCATTTTATTTCAAATCTCAGACAGGCTCCAGTCATAACCAAGCATAACCGTCTTTACTCCGGCAATTTTTGGCCATATGCTAGGCTTCTATGCTTCTGATAGCTGCGGCAATGGAAGAGGAACTGGAAACGGCAAAAATACTTTTCCCGTATGTGGAGAAAATTCAGGCGGAAAAACTAAAGCTTTGGCGAGCTGTTCGAAGGGAAGAACCCATTTATTTCCTGAGGACCGGAGTCGGTCCCAAGCGCTCCGCAACAACCCTGCAGGAGGCGCTCCGCGTGACAACCCCTTCGCAAATACTCGTGATCGGATATGCAGGCGCATTGGATCCCGATCTGAGGCTGGGTGATTTAGTCGCGGTCAGACGAGCTGTGGCTTTCAGTCTTGATGATGGTTTGCCTTCTTGGGAGCATGTGCGTGTGGAGGGCGAAGTTGATTTAGTGAACTGTAACTTGCTTGTGGACGCGGCATTATCTGCGGGCCTTCGCGTTCAGTCTGGAGATGCGCTGACTTCATCTTACGTGTTGGGAAATCCGGCCCACAAACGCCTTCTCTATGAAAAATTTCGCGCTTCGATTGTCGACATGGAGACGGCGGCACTTGCGCGCGTCGCGCAATCTGCAGAGGTTCCGCTCAGTTGTATCCGGGTTGTGAGTGATGAAGCCCGCGATACTTTCCTGGCCCCATTTTCCTACGATCCTTCAGCCGGAATACCGGAGCGCGCGAAGAAACTCATTGAAACGGGGCTGGTCGAGACATACCGCGAATGGAAAACGCATTCGTCGGCAGCGAAGGAGCGCCTTGGCCGTTTTCTCTCCTGCTATCTCTGATTCGGGGTTCGGGAAGGTTTGAATTTCAAATCTCGAATCTCGAATCTGAAGATGCTATTCCATCTTCACCGGCTGGTTTGCCTCTATATAGTAGACTTTTCCGATGAGACTAAATTGCTTCTGCTGCAAAGTGCCTGAAACCCTGACAGTGACTCCCTGCGGCGGTATTTCTGTCTCCGGCTGTAGAGCGACCCAGATGCTGTCGTTGTTCTGATACAGCTGGAACATCTTAAAAGATGACGAAGCCATAGGGGTCTTAGTTTCGGCCATTCCGACCACTATCACATTTTGGCCAAGCCGCGCCGCTCCGTCTTTCTGGAGCCGGGCAATGGATTCAGTCCCTTTCGGAATAGAAGAACAGGCGATTAAAATCAGAAGCAACACGCTGACAAAAGTGACCGCACAAAGCTTTTTCATTTAAAGCCTCCTTCATACCTTGGTTTGCGTCAGGATGGGTAACAATTCCATGCCGATTTTACATTGAGAAACGGGTTTGGGGCAACTTTAGTTTGCGCCTCAACACGTTGCAGCAAAAACCTGCTGATCTATGAGCCTGTCCGAGAATTGGAAGCGCGACCCCTTCGAATTCTCGGACAGGCTCTTAGGTCAAAATCTCTTGCGCATTCCACGTTGTCGGAGTGGTACACTTCCGGCTTGAACCTAACAGAAATGGCAGGGTCCCTATGGCTGATGACCAATTCCGTTCAGCAAATCCGTTTAAAA
>JBEKKY010000342.1:0-4357 GCA_050010475.1 Acidobacteriota bacterium
ACAGTCGAATCCAAGGACCTCAAATCAGCCCCAGACAGGCAACGACCAGAACAAGGGTCAGAAAACAACTGACCAGCCGCAATCCCGCGAAAAGCAAAATCCCGATTTGCAGAACCCGGAGAACCGTCGGCCAGAACGGACAAACCAAGGCCAGCAGCAGGGCCAACCGGCCGCACCGCCTCAGAAACAAGTGCAACCCAATGCCAATCGAAACGAAATGGGGCGAGGGGGCAACCAGCCGAGTGGGCAGACCAATACCACATCACGGCCGGTTCCGCAGCACGGAAAGCCGGGAACCCCGGCTCAACCCCAGATAGTCCGTTATCCCAACGGACAGCCGCATACAGTCCGGACGGTGGATGGAGGCATGGTGCGCAGAAGCGCCACCGGACAGGTCGTCGAAGTGCACACTCCGGGAGGCGCGGTAATCCGCCACGCTCCTACCGGCATTCGCCGCGTGGAAGTGGTGCGTCCGGGCAACAGGTTGGTTGTTACAAGCGGCCGCAACTACGGTTACGTGCAAAGGCCGGTTGTTATTGCCAATCGCTCCTTTGTGCAGAGAACGTATGTTTCCCGGGGAGTGATTTATACCCGGGTCTATCGCCCCGTAATCTTTGGCGGAATAACGTTGCAAATATACACTCCGGTGCGTTATTACCGGCCGGCATTCTATGCCTGGGCTTATAATCCGTGGCCTCGTCCCATTATGTACACATGGGGATGGGGAGCGGCGCCCTGGTACGTATTCTACGGCGGCTATTTCGTTCCTTATCCCACTTATGTCAGTCCCATATACTGGCTGACAGACTATCTGATTGCGGACGCCTTGGCATCGGCTTATCAAGAGCGGATTGACGCCTTGAGTGCTCCTCCGCCACCTTATGCAGTCATGCCCCGGACGGAACTTACTCCTGAGGTCAAACAGTTTGTTGCGGATGAAGTGCGCCGGCAGATCGACATGGAACGGGCCGAAAGCCAGAACGCGAATTCGGCGGCTTACAATGCGGACATGGCGCCACCTCTGTTTGCAGACAACTCACGGCACACTTTTGTCGTGTCCAATGCACTCCTGGTGAATTCGGGATTGCGCGAATGCACGTTGAGCGAAGGCGACGTCATCCAGACATTGGGAGTTCCGCCGATGAACTCTCCCGTCGCCGATGTTGGTGTGCTTGCCAGCAAGCCGATGGAATGCAGGAAAGGAAGCGTGGTTTCGATTCCCCTTTCGGATCTTCAGGAAATGCAGAACTACATGCGCGAAACGGTGGAGCGTGGGTTAGGAGAGCTTCAAACACGCGGAGGACAGTCAGGACTGCCTGCGCCGCCGCCCAATTCTGCAAATACAATCGAGACGCCGTTCGCCGCCCAGGTTCATCCGGACAATAATGCCGCTCAAGAACTGACCCAAACCGAGCAGGAAGCCAACCAGGCCGAAAAGAATGTGGTCGATCAGAGTTCGGTCGTCGCCGGCCAAACCGGCGCTTCCCCCGCAACAATCTCGCTTGGCCAGAAGATCGATGAGGTGGTGGCGATTCAGGGTCAGCCTCAGAAAATCGTCGATCTGGGCAACAAAAAAATCTATGTGTACCCGGACCTGAAGATCACGTTCATTGACGGCCAGGTTGTCGACGTGCAGTGACAAAAGTTCTTTTTTAGTGGGGACAGCTCTCCAGAGCCGTCCCCCCCAGAGCGATCATAGAGCTGAAAAGCCGGACGGGTCTGGAGACCCGTCCGCACATGTGTTCCATGATCTCTCCAGCGCCCCCAACGATACCTTTGAAATCTATTTACACTTTGTGACCGATGCGGTAAAGATGAGTCAGGGTCCGCAGGATGAGGCTTCCGCTCGCAATTGCAGGAGAAGACAGACAGGTATCTCCCAAAGAGTTCTTCCCGAGAATTTTGAATTCAGGTCCTGCCTGAATGACATAGGTGTCGCCATCTTCGTTCAGGCAGAAGATGCAGCTGTTGTATGCCCACGGTGAGCTGGTGAATCCGGAGCTGGCAGAGTCAATCCGCTGCTTGCCATAGATCTCCTTCCCTGTTTTTGCATCATGACAGGTAAGAAAACCGGAATCGAGCAGGGTGTAATATAAACCGCCGTATATGATGGGTGAGGGAACATAAGGCCCGCCCTGTGGCAGGCTCCATGCGATGTATTCGCTTCCGGGTTTGTTGTCCGCAGGAGTGATGTCGCCGCTTGCGCCCGGCCTGATGGCGTACACCGGCCGTTTCTCATCAGTGGGGTACCCCGATGCAACATACAGCAAGCCATCAGAGGCAAAGGGAGACGGAATAGCCAGCAGCGACATGCCGGTGATTTCCCAGAGCAGATTTCCGTTCAGATCGTAGGAACGCACCTTTTTTGTCCCGACGGTGACGATCTCAGTGCGCCGCTCATTGCGCCAGATGTAGGGAGTTGCCCAGGTCGTCGGCTCATCCCGGGTCACTCTCCAGATCTCGCGGCCCGTCAGCTTGTCGAGGGCTAACATGTAAGACTGTTTTTCGTTGTCATTGACGATGTACAGGCGTCCTTCATGAAGCGCGGGAGACGAACCCGTGCCGTAGCCGTATCGAGTCTCTATCAGCGGCCATTCCTTCGACCACAGAATCTTCCCTGTCATATCGAGACAGTAGGTCCCGACGTCCCCGAAATGAGCGTACACGCGCTCACCATCGGTTACCGGAGTCTCCGAGGCAAAGCTGTTCTTCGGGTGGCGCGATACCTTGGGAACTCCTTTGAAGAGCTCTGTCGCCCAGCGCGTCTTGCCGCTGCTGATATCGAAGGAATCGAGCATCCATCGGTGCTCATCCGGCGGCGGATAATACTGCTGTCTTCCGCCGAACATCCCCTTGCGCTGCAGACCCTCGCCGGCAGTGCTGACGGTGCTTTGAATGAAGATCTGATCGTTCCAGACGACCGGTGAGGACCAGCCCCGGCCGGGGACGTCGATCCGCCACAACACGTTTTCGCTATCGCTCCATGTCAGCGGAAGTCTCCGATCATCGCCGGCGATTCCGCGCGCTCCGGGACCGCGAAACTGCGGCCAGGAATCTGCCAGGAGCGCTCTAGCCGGCAGACAGGCCACCAATCCTTTTAGTAAATCTCTTCGTCGCATAATCAGAGTATAAGCAAACGGCAGGGGCAAAACAAAAGCATCTTTTTGTGTCATGTCCTGCGATCTCTGTATAGAATGGGGCCGAGATCCACACAAAGCCAGGCGGAGGTCGCTCATGCCAAGACAAAGGAGCTTTGGTCTGACTATCCTCTTCAGCATCGTAATGATTCTGTTAACAATCTTTCTAACCGGCGCGAAAAAAGTCTACGCCCAGACAAATGCTCAGGAAACAGTCAAAGTCGCGAACGAAGCGGTACAAAATGGAGCACGGTTTGCAATTTACCTCGTCAAGCATCCTCCTTCCGAACCATACACATTGTTGGCAGAAAAAACCGCTTTAGCGGATCTTCTGCTGGAAGAAAAGCCGATCCTGACGGAAGAAGATATCGATTCCTACCGTATCTCCCCGGAGGGGAGGCATTTCATCAAACTGAAACCCGGCATAAAAGTGCGTATATTACCCAGTCCACTAGGAGGCGTAGTCCTGGACCAGGGATTCGTGATCGTCGCCGACGGTATTCGAATCTATCGCGGGGATTTCAGCTCACCCATCTCCAATTACATGCCAATGGATCCTGTCGTCAGTGTTCCATTAACCTCTCCTGGCTCAGCCGCAGAGCTTCAGACCGATATCGAAATTGGCCCTGCTCCGATAAGACCAGCTCCGAAAGATCTGCGTGCCGATCCGAGAATTCTAAAAGTGCTGCAAGATATCGGCAAGCTGGACACTGAGCCGGACCCGGGGGGCTGGGGAGAATCCTTTCAATCTGTCAGGGCGCGGCTTACTGCTGACAAGCCCACGTGGAGACAGAGTGACGAGCCGAGTTTTAAAGTGGAAATCCAGAACGGCGGAAACAATGTGCTGCAAATTGCAACAGGCCCGAATGCATACCGCACTTTTGTGGACGGCGTCTTGTTCGAAGCCGGCGGCGTGCCTTTTAATCCGCTAAATCCGGGAAACTTTTATCAAAACACTATTATTCTCACGCCTGGAATCTGGCGTTCGCAAGGCAAGCTGCTTGATCTCAAACCCGGGAAACACGCAATCCAGGTAATGATCGATTCCATCGCGTCACAGTACGGTTCCCTTCGCTTCCTGAGCAATCCGGTTGAGATCGAAATTCTTCCGTCGGACGCAAACAAATAAGCAAGGTTGCGAAGCACAGACAGACCTGTGGAGTATTTACTACTGGAGGGAATTTATGTCCGATTCAGAGATCAAGCCGGATTATGCTGCA
>JBEKKY010000343.1:0-4338 GCA_050010475.1 Acidobacteriota bacterium
GCACAAACCGATGATATCCGGACCTATGCCCCCGATAGCCTGAAGACTGCTGAAGACACTCTGGCAAAGGCGACTGAAGAAGTGCAGACTCAGGACGGCAAAAGCAGCTTTTCGCGCGACTACAAGGCTGCCTCGGAATTCCTGAAGCAGGCCAAGGACGCAGCAGCCAAAGCCCAAACCGATGCCCAGGCTAACAAAGCCAAGACCAAGGCCGATGCCGAGACTTTGATTGCCGGATTGGCGACGCAGCTTGCCGACGCCAAGAAGGCCCTTGCGACAGCCCCAAAGGGGAAAGATACTAAGGCCGAACTGGAAGCGCTTCAGAACGATCTAAAGAGCGCGGATGAAGCTGCCGCAGCAGCTTCCGCAGCGATTTCACAAGAGAAGTTCATGGATGCTCTCGGTCAGGCAAAAGCGGCGCAGGCAAAGGCCGATGGCGTAATCGAGCAAGTCGCGGCTGCAAAAGCGAAAATCAAGGGTCGCAAATAGTTTTATCGCCGTTCCAGGAAGGTCAATGGCGTCTAGAAAGAAACGGGAGATCATCGGGGCTTCCTTCACCCTGTTGATCCTGATTTTGGGGACGGTGGCGCATGAACTGTGGCTTTACATAGGCCTGCGCGACCGCCCCTGGCTGTTTGAGTCGTATGTAGACAACCTGTCGGCTCGCTGTGCAACAAATGCAGGGGCCTATGCATTTGCAGAAAAGTTGCACGCCCTGGCCGGCCAGGTAGAAGATGCAAAGCTTTGTCTGAGCACTGAGGACAAGGCATGGGTGGTGCGCCGTGATTACGCCTCCTGTTATCAGAAACTGGCAGGTTGCATTTTGACTGCGCTTCAAATCCGCCAAAACCAGGAGCAGTGGGCACGAGACCAGAAATCCCGCCTTGACATCACGCTAAGAGTCCTTGAATCGGAACTGGATGGCGATGCCCGAGCCAAAAAGGCAGGGACCAAGTTTGAGATACGGAACCTCGCTCAGTCCCAAGCCAGGACTCAGGTCGAGACAGCGCGCAACCTGATCGCACTCGGTCAAACCGAGTCCGCTCTCATTGCGATAATGCGCGCCCGCGCCGCATGGGATCAGAGCGAAACTTCTATCGCGGAAGAACTGGCGCGTTTCTATGATTTCGGGCATCGGGCGCTTTGGGAAAAAGCTGCGCAAGATCTGCTGCACTGGACCAGGCGGACGGCACGCACGGCAATTCTTGTGGACAAGCTGGAGCATCGCTGCCTATTGCTGGCTGGGGGACGCATCGAGAGGGCTTATACTGCCAACCTCGGCAGGAACTGGTATCGAGGGAAGTCACAGGAACATGATGCTTCCACGCCGGAAGGCGAATACAGGATAAAGAGCAAGCTCCGCTCCGGCAGTTTTGGATGGGCTTTGCTTCTGGACTACCCGAATGCTGCCGATCGGGCGCGTTTTAATGCACTGAAAAAGACAGGAGCGATATCAGCTCACGCACGGATCGGAGGCAACATCGAGATTCACGGAGGCGGGCGGCGCAATTCGGACTGGACCGATGGCTGCATTTCTCTGGAAAACCCCGAGATGGCGGATTTGTATAAAAGGGCGTATGTCGGCATGCCGGTCATGATCGTGGGCACGAGCAGCCTTGGAGCCTCGGTGAAGGAGTAAGTTATGCTGCAGGGAGTCGCACGGAATCTAACGAAGATGATTTTGACCTGCTTCATATGTCTGGCGGGGATAGCCCTGCTGCAAGCATGTTCAACTTTAAAAACATCGGAGGAAACAAAGGCTGCACCAGGCGGCAAGAATAGAAGCGTTCGATCCTCTGGAGACCCGGATTCCCCGCAAGGCAAGGCACGCGCCCTTGAAAACAAAGTACGCAAGCTGGAGGCCAGCAAAAACCATCTGTACCCCACTGGACCGATTATCTTAGTTGATACGGCTCAAAGCCGCCTCAGCCTTGTATCGGGATCAAAGGTAATTGCCGAGGGAACATGCTCCACGGGCAACGGCATGGAATTGACCGATGGCTCCGGCAAGCGCTCGTGGACCTTCGACACTCCGAGAGGTCATTTCCGTATTCTCAGCAAGGTGACGGATCCGGTATGGTATCGGCCCGACTGGTCCTATGTTGAAGAAGGGGAGCCGATTCCCAAAAACCGTTCCAATCGCGCAGAGGCGAATGTGCTGGGAGATTACGCCCTTGCCTTCGGTAACGGCTTCTTTATACACGGCACTCTTTATACTCGGCTGTTGGGCGTCAATGTGACTCATGGGTGCATTCGAATCGACGATGATCTTTTGAAGAAGGTCTTTGCAACCGCTCAGCCCGGGACACCAATCTGGATCTACTAAGATGCACTACGTCGGGAAAGTAAAACCGCAAAAGACAGCTTCAATGCGGGTACGCGCATTTTCTCTTGTGGCGCTTCTTGCGGGTTCGCTGCCGGTTTCCTGTCATTCGCGCTCGGGGCAGCCCTCCCAGGGCTCATCCATAGAACAGAACGTTCAGGAGCGGATCGCGATGCTGACCCGTCAAGAGCAGATTCTATCCGTGGAAATTTCAGTGGCGAAGAGCCCGACCCCTTATCTGTCTGTCGACTTCCAGAGCATGAAAATTGAATTGAAGGCGCAAGGCCGGAGTTTGCGCAGCTTTTCTATCAGCAAGATCAGCAGGACCGGCGGCACGCCATTCATAGCGCAGACCTGGGAGGAGACTGAAGCCAAGCCGCTGCAGAATCCTGAACGGGCAAAGATGGTCCCCGGATCGGGAGAAGAGGCCACGTCATCCATCGCGAGCCAAAATCCCTGGGGGCCGAAAAGGATGCCGCTGGACTACGATCTGCTCTGTCAGGGAGACCGCCTGGTAGGTATCCGGTCATTACCATCTGCGCAATCGCGCAGCCGTGTCCCTCGGTGGATCATAGGTGGTTTTCGCCAGTCACGGGACTGGGCCCGCAATGTATTTGGCAGAAGGAACTCCGCCTATCGGGAATCACTCGAGATCTGGCTCTCCGAAGAAGATGCCCAGCTGCTTTTCTGGTCTTTTCCCAAGCAGTTTGACATTCTGATCGTCAACGCCTCCTGAGGTATTGTCAAGTTGGGGAGGTTGCCAGCGGACTGTTTCAACTACCACATTAATCGAACAAATTGACCTTTTGAAAATTTTCTGAGACCTCTTTTTGAACAGCTGCAATCTGTGCCTCGGTCAGGTGAAGCCGCTCGACTAGGCAATCCATGTCGGTCATATGGTTCATCTGTTTGATTTCCGCGTGAACACTGTAGGCATGGGAAAGGCAATTTCCGTAAACAACGATGGGAGTCAGCGACCCATCAGCGTTCACGTCCCTGAACCCGTGGTGCAACCGGACACAATCCTTGAGATTGGAGGGCATTCTCCACTTTTTCATCAGCTTTTCACCGATCATCGTATGATCAAACCCCAGCAATTGGGATTCTAAATCCAATTCATTGGCGCCCTCGGATTTGCTAATTTTCTCAATTTCCCGGTATTGATCCGGAAGTTTAAGCAGGATGACCAGCTTGCCGATGTCATGGAGCACGCCCCCCACAAAAGCCTCTTCGGGATCGCTGTAACGGATCTTGCGAGCCACACATTGGGCCGCCAGGCCGCACTCGACCGAATGCTCCCAAAGCGCCCCACTCAAAATGCCCAGGCTTGAATTCGTCTTAGGGAAGAAAAGGATGCGAGTCGAGGTTGTGATCACCAGGCTCTTGACGGTCTTCATCCCCAGGCGGACCAGCGCATCGCCGGAATCATTTCTATCTTCAGCTCATCCACAATCTCTCTGACCGACATGCCGGTTTCTTGCCTGAGCTCGTTCAAACGTAGTAGCTGGTTGTTGGTAATAAATTTCTTAAAGAGAAAAATCTGAAGTATCTTCTCTTCCGCCCCACTCGAATGGGCGTCGACCAACCTTCCATCCTTTAGAGTGACGGTCAGCGCCTGGTCGTCATGAACGATCGACAAAACCCCACTCGAACTCAAATGGGATAGGAACGTCAGAATATCCGCAGAGTGATACTGGCTGACTTCGCCCTTGAAGATCAAAACGACTCCTTTACGATACGTTTCAAGAAAATGTGTTCTTCGCTAATGCTCCACTGGGCGTTATACAGAGCGTCCTAAATAAATGCTCATGTCGTTTGAGACCCGAAGGGCCGCCAGTGAATAGCCCCGGCTGTCAGGCCGGGGTAAAGGATATGACGAAATTGAGCGCCGAAGGAGCGGCACGTGAAGCGCCAATGGTGCCGCGCCTTCAGCGCTCTATTGCTTCGCAAGCCTATCCCGGCCTGACGGCCGGGCCTATTGCCTTTCGGCCCTTCGGGCCTTACTGCCATATGAG
>JBEKKY010000344.1:0-4332 GCA_050010475.1 Acidobacteriota bacterium
CTATTATTTATTCAGATCCAGTGATTTCAAATATGCGCGAAAGGCAGGCCCCAATTCCCGGTTTTGGAGAGCGAACTCAACTGTCGCCTGTAGAAAGCCGAGCTTGTCCCCGGCATCGTGGCGCTTGCCCTGGAATTTATAGGCAAGGATCCGCTGAGACGAAAGCAAGCGCCGGAGTCCGTCCGTTAACTGAATCTCCCCGCCGCTCCCCCTTTCCGTTGCCTCCAGGGCCTCAAAAATCTCGGGAGTCAGAATGTACCTTCCGATGATTGCCAGATTGGAAGGAGCATCTTCCACTTTCGGTTTTTCTACCATGTCTAAAACTTCGAACAGCCGCCCATCCGCTCCCGGCAATTGCCGCCCCTTGATAATCCCGTATCGACTGGTTTCCGCAACCGGAACTTCCATCAAGGCCACGACGCTTGTTCCGTGCCGTTCATAGATATCGATCATTTGCCGGATGCAAGGCGGGTCCGCAACAATCACATCGTCTCCCAGCAAAACAGCAAAGGGCTCATTGTTCACAAGATCGCGAGCTATGAAAATGGCATGACCGAGCCCGAGCGCTTCCTTTTGTCTGACGTAGGCTATATGAACCATTTCCGATACTGCCCGCACCAGGCTGAGTAGGTCCGACTTGCCGCGCGCTTCCAGTATCTTCTCCAATTCGTAGGAGATGTCGAAATGATCTTCAATCGCGTTCTTCCCTCTTCCCGTGATGATGATCAGGTTTTCAAGTCCGGATGCGATCGCCTCTTCAACTGCATACTGGATGAGCGGCTTATCAACCAGCGGCAACATCTCTTTGGGTTGAGCCTTTGTCGCCGGAAGAAATCGAGTTCCAAGCCCTGCGGCAGGGAAAATCGCCCTTCTGATTTTTTTCATTGAATACTTTTCCTTATTCCCGAATTCTGCTATTTCCTTTCACCTGTATTCCGGCCTCAAAAGTGATTGAAACAATGGCATCTCGCAAAGTCAATGGTAGAATGCAGGGGGAAAATGGTATTGGACTGCGAACAGCAGAAGCAAGAAGCCGGGAACCGGAAGCCAAAATGATACCGAGCAGCTTTTATTCTAGCTCCTGGTTCCTGGTTTCTTGCTTCTGATTCCGTGCCCGGCACCATTTTCATTCAAAAGGATCGGTTATGTTGGACAAGAACTTTGTGCGGGAAAACCTGGATTTCGTGCGGGAGAGGCTGGCCGCCCGTGGAGGGAATTACCCTCTGGACGAGCTTGTCGCAACCGACACGGAGTGGAAGATCATCAACCTTCGCAGCGAAGAACTTCGGCGCCGGCGCAATGAGGAATCTGAAACGATCGGAAAACTGAAGCGCGCCGGACACGATACTTCGGCACAGCAGGCCCTGGTGAAAGAAATCTCCGGTGAGATCAAGACACTGGAGGAAACGGCACATTCACTTGAGGAACGATTGAATTCTCTGCTCCACAACATTCCCAATCTCCCGCACGCCTCGGTTCCGGCCGGCTCGGACGAAACTGCAAATCTTGAAGTCCGCCGTTGGGGAAATGCGCCTGTTTTTGATTTCAAGCCCCTGGATCACGTAGAGCTCGGGTCTTCACTCGGGATTCTCGATATGGATCGAGCTTCCAAAGTTGCGGGCGCAAGGTTTTCTCTTTTATTTAAGGCTGGCGCCTTGCTGGAACGGGCTTTGATTAATTTTATGCTGGACGTCCACACCAAATACCACGGCTACCAGGAGGTCGTGCCTCCTTACATGGCCAATTCGGCCAGCCTTTTCGGAACGGGAAATCTCCCAAAATTTGCGCAGGACCTTTTCAAGGTCGAGGGGACGGATTATTACCTGATCCCGACGGCGGAAGTGCCTGTTACCAACATCTATCAGGGAGAGATCCTGGATTCATCGGAACTGCCGAAGAAGTTGGTTGCCTACACGCCCTGTTTCCGCAGCGAGGCAGGATCGTACGGAAAGGATGTACGAGGCTTGATCCGGCAACACCAGTTCAATAAAGTCGAGCTCGTGAAGTTTGTCGAGCCTTCAAATTCCTATGAGGAACTTGAATCCCTGACACGCGATGCCGAAGACATCCTGCAGCGTTTGAAGCTCCATTACCGCGTCGTCACGCTCAGTACCGGAGATATGGGCTTCTCCAGTGCGAAAACCTATGACCTTGAGGTCTGGCTGCCCAGTCAGGATCGGTTCCGGGAAATCTCCTCCTGCAGCAACTTCGAGGCATTTCAGGCAAGGCGGGCCAATATTCGTTGTAAAAATGCGGAAGGGAAGCGGCAATACGTTCACACGCTGAACGGTTCAGGGATCGCAATCGGCAGAACCTGGCTTGCCATCATTGAGAATTATCAGCAGAAGGACGGTTCCGTCATCATTCCCGAAGCTTTAAGGCCTTATATGGGCGGCATGGAGGTAATCCGGAAAGAATAATCTATTCATCGACACCGTTATCGTGGCCGTGATCGGGTTTTACAGCTAAAGCCTATACCGATCACGATAGCGATTGCGACAGCGGTACAGATTCCGGTACTGATTGGAGTAGCTTTTTTATTTGGGTTTTTGTAATAGTGCGAAAGCGAATCTTCAGCGGTTTCTGGCCGAAACACCTTCTGGTTCAGGTGGTACAGACAGCGGTTTATCCAGGGTGATATCCAAAGCGGCTCCTCGTTTCATTTCGATATCTTTGCCGCGGGAGCTGAAAATCGTACCAAGTCCGACGGCGGCGCCGATTCCCCCTCCAATGCCCGCGCCTTTCCCTCCGCCTGCCAGAGTTCCTATTCCGGCGCCCACAATACCGGGGATCACTACATGTTCAATATCCCTCCCCTTGGAACCTTCCCCTTCTTTTGTCCCTTCAGCGTTGATTCCTTTATTCCCTTGGCCATCAACTCCGGTAAGGGACGCTGCGATCGGCAATTCCCCGTGGCCTGGGATATTGATGGATTGAAACAGCAGAGTCAGGGCCGCTTTGCCTTTGAACGCTCGGCCGGGACGCAAAATGTGCGAAATACTGCCGCTGACCACACTTCCCTTGGGAATTACCATTCGGTCCCCAACGCAAACAGGGTCCGTCACAATCGCTTTAAACGGGTCACCCTCGCTGTTCGATTTCGTGTTTAAATGGTTGTTTAATTGCAGCGAAATCCGTGTTCCTTCAGGAATTATAATTGTGTCTGCGGCCGCTAGAGTTATTTGCGGCACAAAAAGGATAAACAACAGCAGCGCACAGCTGAGTGTCAGACTGCAGTGTTTCATGCTACTACTCTTGCACGACTCCATATCATCTTCCAATCAATAAAACTGATGAAGAATCGGTCCGGATGGTTCAGCTTTATCTAACAAATGTGCGCACAGGACAGCTCCAACCGGTTCGATCCAGTGGATTACGCCAATAAACCTATGGAATTAAACAATATGTTGCCAGATGTTGCCAGGGGCCTGTCAATGAATACCGTTAAAACTTTGCTGCCGGCCCCCAGGCCCGCTGGCCCTGTTGCTCGCGCCTTACAGACTACCGGCATGCTCGTCGCTCGCGCTAAAGTGCAAACGGTACTTATTGACAGACCCTTAGTTGTCTTGACTGCAATTTTTCTTGCTGCTAGGTTCTTTCAATGCAGTATTTTCCTTTTCCTGAAGAAATACCCCGCAAGCCCTGGATCGACCGATCTATAGCCCTTCTTGAAGTCCTATTAATGTCCGGGCTGGTTTCGGGCTTTGTTGCAGCGTTACCCTTCTCCGTTTTTCACATCGGCAACACGGCGCTTTTCTTGAAGGACGCAAGGTTCCTATCCCTTTACCTTCTGCTGGAAACCTGCATCACCTTTCTGATCCTCGCTGTAATCTTAAGGACTCGCCGGGAAACCATCGCCAGCCTGGGATTGCGGCGGGAGCACTGGAAACGCAATTTCACGCTAGGATTGGCGCTGGTTCCACTGCTGTTCTTTGTCAACGCAATTGTGGCGCTTGCTTTCAAGCTTTACCTGCCCAAGTACTATGTCGAACAGAATCCTCTCACTGAAATAATTCACACGCCGCAACAATTGGCACTATTTATTCTTGCGGCCATACTCGCGGGAGGAATTAAAGAGGAACTGCAGCGCGCCTTCATTCTGAACAGGTTTCGAACCTACTTGGGGGGCGCCGCAGCAGGTCTCGTGTTGTGGAGCATTGCTTTCGGAGCGGGACATTACATCCAGGGATTTCAGGGAATCGTCATTGCCGTTATTTATGGCTTCATTTTCGGAATGATTTACATTTTGAGCGGAAGCCTGATTGCGCCGATGGTCGCGCATGGACTCTATGATTCATTGGTCCTCCTGACATACTGGTTTCTTTCCGTCCG
>JBEKKY010000345.1:0-4329 GCA_050010475.1 Acidobacteriota bacterium
GAATATCAGTTGGTTGGAACAGCTGACTGACCTAATTCGGCGAGACTATAGGAACTTGGAAACCGGGTGGATATTCGCATTATCCAGCGATATTCCAACGTTAGCGAACGAAATAAAAGAGAAACAATCGAAAGGCTGTCTCAACTTGCGGCAAAGCCTGCGGAAATTGCCAGTCGGATAAGGAGGCCCGTCAGATACACGAAAGACTCTGCCTCAGCATAATCAATCACAGGCTTGTCTTTTGGAGCCGCAGCACCGTGCCGGAAATTATGAGCATATGTGCAATATTCACGCAATATGGGCTTGTAAGCCTCCGAAGCCTTCACCTTGCTTAGGAACAATTCCCCGTTTGAATCCAGCGTTTTTTCTTTTCCTGTGACTATTTTAGCTAGGGCCTCAAGGGCTTCAAAGGCGTCCGTTATCACATCCGACAAGAACGCAGGATTTGCCGTTGATCGAAGCAGATGTTCGAGCGCTTTCGAAAATGGATCCAAGACCGTCTTTAACTCAGGCCGAATTTTCATCCACTTAAGGGAATCGTTAACCAAGGCTTCATCGAGTTCCGTTGCTCCGCTCGGTAGAAAATGATCTTTCTCCCAGCGAATTCCTAAATCCATTTCGGACATTCCAAGAAGCGCCAAGATTTTAGAGTCTATTTGATGACCGGGTAAACTAAAATTCAAGGCTTCGAGCACTCGAAGTGTCTCATTGAAATCCCAGCGTCGCGTAAATATCTCAAATGCATCTGTTTCGGTTCTGGCAGGTTCCCCAATCCAAGTAGCTACAGTTCTGCATGTATCATCCCAAAATAGCGTTTTACCGATGCGCCGGTGTCCGGCAAGCCAAACCGCATTCCAACTCAGAAGTACATTCTGTGCCCTGTTAACGAACCGTCGCCTTGCTTCTTCAAATGCTACGGGAATATTGAATCTTTCGTGGAATTTCTCTGCCATGGCGCGATCCCTGAATGTGCGAAAACCCGGGGAAAATTCCCCATCAGTTTTCACACCACCTATCTTGGGAAAACCTGTAAGTTGAGTAGCGCTACAGGGAATCGAACCCTGGTTTGATGGCTGAGAACCACCCGTCCTAACCCCTAGACGATAGCGCCACAATAATTGCAGGGGATACTACCAAACGGCCCCATTCGCGTCAACTTGGAGCTTCGAATCTTTGAGTCTTCGAGTTTAACTCGAAGACTCAAGGACTCGAAGCCTTCGCAACAAAAATCATTTTCATTTGAACGACCCCGGCGCGTGCACTAGAATACCCGGTTCAACCTGAAACTCCCTACCGTTTCAGGCAATTCCTCATGTGTTCAATCAATCCGGATAAATCCGTAGGGGGGTTTACGGGAACGAGGATTATTGTGAAAATCCATGAATTTCAAGCGAAACAGGTCCTCTCGCAATTTGGTGTTCCCATTCCTCGTGGGGAAGTTGCCTCCAATCCCTATGAGGCTTATGACATCGCTTCGCGCCTGGGTGGAACTGTGGTCGTAAAAGCTCAGATCCATGCCGGCGGCCGCGGAAAAGGGGGAGGGGTAAAACTTGCATCGACGCCGGCGGAGGCTGAAGAAATTGCCGGAAAAATGATCGGGATGACTCTCGTCACTCACCAGACCGGCCCGGAAGGGAGAAAAGTCAGGCGCGTCCTGATCGAGGAAGGGTTGCCGATCAAAAAAGAATTTTACTTGGGAATCGTTGTCGATCGGGGCAGCCAGCGCCCGGTAATTATGGCATCTCCCGCCGGAGGGATGGATATCGAGAAGGTCGCGGAGGAAACTCCACATTTGATCTTCAAAGAGTTTGTGGATCCGACTGTGGGCCTTCAGCCGTTTTCTTTAAAGAAACTTGCCTTCAAGCTGGGTCTGACCGGTGAGCTTCTGAACCCGACCACAAAGATCATCGCGGCGCTCTACCGCGCGTTCGAGGCTGTCGACGCTTCGCTCGTAGAGATCAATCCGTTTCTGCTGACCGAGACGAACAAACTCTATGCGTTGGATGCCAAAGTGAATTTTGACGACAATGCCATTTACCGGCATAAAGACCTGCTGGCGCTGCGCGATTTTTATGAGGAAGATCCGCTCGAAATCGAGGCTTCCCGAAATAACATCAATTACATTCGCCTGGATGGAAATATCGGATGCATGGTGAACGGCGCCGGACTGGCGATGGCGACCATGGACATTATCAAGATCGCAGGCGGAAATCCTGCCAATTTCTTGGATGTGGGCGGCGGCGCAACTGTCGACATGGTACGGAACGCATTCAAAATCCTCCTGGGGGACAAGAAAGTCAAAGCGGTTCTCATAAACATCTTTGGTGGAATCGTCCGCTGTGATGTCGTTGCGAACGGCGTTGTGGAAGCAGCCAAATCGATTGGCGTCAACATACCAGTCGTCGTACGTCTGGAAGGCACCAACGTCGGCAAAGGGCAGGAAATCCTCCGGAATTCAGGAATGAAATTCACGGTTGCGGAGGGGATGAAGGACGCTGCAGAAAAAGTGGTCGCACTTGCAAAGTAAGGAGGATTCCGTTGGCTATACTAGTCGATAAAAACACTCGTTTGGCAGTTCAGGGCATCACGGGGAAAGAGGGCTCTTTCCATACCCAGCAGTGCAAAGCCTATGGAACAAACGTCGTGGCCGGCATTACTCCGGGAAAGGGGGGGACTTCCCACGAGGGCACCCCGATTTTCAATACCGTCGAGGAGGCCGTCGGAAAAGAGGGCGTGAACGCAACGATCATCTTCGTTCCTCCCCAGTTTGCGGCCGATGCAATCATGGAGGCTGCCACTGCGGGCGTCGCGCTGATTGTCTGCATTACGGAGGGGATTCCCACGCTCGATATGGTTCGCGCGGTGGCTCTGGTGAATCAGTCCAGGAGCCGCCTGATAGGGCCCAATTGCCCGGGCATCATCTCCCCTGGAAAATGCAAAATCGGCATTATGCCGGGACAGATATTCAAAGAAGGCCATGTCGGCGTGATTTCGAGGAGCGGCACTCTGACCTACGAAGCCGTGCACCAGCTGTCCGGGCGAAACATCGGGCAGTCCACCTGCATCGGAATCGGAGGCGATCCGGTGATCGGTACCAATTTCATCGACGCGCTCACATTGTTCAACCAGGATCCCGAAACGCAGGCCATCGTGATGGTGGGTGAGATCGGGGGCACTGCCGAAGAGGAAGCCGCGAGGTATATCAAAGAAAACATGAAGAAGCCGGTCGTGGGTTTCATTGCAGGGAGGACGGCGCCCCCCGGAAGGCGGATGGGCCATGCCGGCGCGATCATTTCCGGCGGCAAGGGAACGGCGGCCGAGAAAATCGAAGCAATGCAGAGCTGCGGGATTCACGTAGCCCTGAGCCCGGCAGACATCGGTGAAACCATGGCAAAACTTATATAGGAGATTGCATTTGATTGAACAGACCCTAGCGATCGTCAAGCCCGACGGAGTTGTTCGCAACCTCGTCGGAGAAGTCATTCGTCGCATCGAATCCAACGGCCTGCAAATCAAAGCGCTGAAGATGATGCATCTGTCCAAAACTCAGGCGGAGGGATTCTACGCCGTGCATCGGGAGAAGCCTTTTTTCCCCAGCCTGACCGCATTCATGTCTGAGGGCCCCGTTGTTCTCATGATCCTGAGTGGAGATGGAGCCATTCGAAGATGGCGCGACCTCATGGGAGCTACGGATCCGGCAATAGCGGCCGCCGGCACAATCCGGAAGGATTTCGGACAGTCCATAGAGCGCAACACGACTCACGGATCGGACGCTCCGGAAACGGCCGCATTCGAGACCGCCTATTTTTTCAGTCAACTTGAAACAAATTGACGATTGACGATTTACGATTGACGAATGGACTCATTCGCTGAAGGCCATTCGTCAATCAACGGTTGAAGATCCACGGCGAGTTTTCAAATCGTCAATCGTCAATCGTCAATTTTCATTCCCTCTCCGATCATTTAGAATATCGATATGGGTTTAGGTCGGATCTTGATCATTGCGGGCATTATCCTGATCGCAGTCGGCGTTCTCTTGAATTACTCGCATTTGTTTTCATTTCTAAACCTCGGCCGTCTTCCCGGGGATATCAGGATCAAGCGCGGCGGCTTCAGCTTCTACTTCCCGTTGACAACCTGCATTCTTCTTAGCATCCTTTTCAGTCTGATTCTCTACATTTTTCGGAAATAGAAAGAGTTAAAAACATGACCAGCCAAATCCCATCGGAGCAAAACATCCTCAACGCCCTCCGGACTGTTAAAGATCCGGATCTGCACAAAGACATCGTCACCCTCAATTTTATCAAGGACCTGAAGATTGAAGGCGGC
>JBEKKY010000346.1:0-4311 GCA_050010475.1 Acidobacteriota bacterium
GTGCTCCATCCGGAGTTAATTCCATATGGCGGTGAAACCATATTGGCTTCAATTCGGCGAATCAGGCCTTTCTCAATTTTGAACAACTCGGCCAGCTCCCAACCATTCGGTTGGATAGGGCCGTGCGTCACAGTGCGTCCGTCCGGCGTCTGGTAGGTTCGGTCCTTACCGAGCGCGTGGTCGAAAAACGCAAAACTGAAAACCAGTCCCCGCTCTTGGTCGACTGCGACGAACCGGCGATCGCGAACGCGCCACACAAAGTGTATCAATCCGGATTGGAACTGTTCTTTGCAACCCCATGCGGACGAATAAACCTCGGCGGTTTTGGGATCCGGCCGGGTTTGTCCCTCGCGCAGCGGAACGTTGGTGGTCTGCATCCCTCCCTCAACTCGTTCACAATCATCCGTAAATGGATACACACCCTTGCCATCGTTCTTTTCCATACCGGAAAAGTACATGTTGGCGACTCTAATGAGGTCTGCCCGAGACATCCGCTCGGCGGGAGGGATGGTTCCAAGATACAGAGGATGGGGAGCGCCGAGTTTTTCCAGGTTATCTGCGGCACTCCGACGAGGAGGGGCAGCAGGGGCACCCGGAGGACCTGTCTGCATTGGGGGGCGAACAACCAGTGTTTCGATTTCTGTGATTTTACGGTTTACGACCTTTAACCGCAGATTGATAACCGCACCTGTGCCGTCCTTGGTGTTCCCCTCCTCCCGGATGGTCGCCATGCAGGTTACTTGTCCGGCCTCAGGATCGGTGACAAACAACCGGTATTTCCCTTTGTCGGTCATTATCTTCCAATGGGCATCGGGGAGAACCAGTCTTTGCCCGTTCTCCGTGAATTTCGCATTTGGCGCGAGCGGCAACAGACTAGGATTATGCTCGATTGCCGCATCAAGATATCTCTCAACGAATCCTTCCAGACAAGCTCGATCGCAGCGTTGAGAATTGTTTTGTCCGTAACTGATTTGTGAGAAACAGGACAGCAATAACCATGCAGCAGTAGGTGTCACAAACCTTCGCATTGTACATCGCCTTTCTTATGCGCCGTGAAGCAATCAAAGTAAGCCACAAGACTCTTGTACAGGAGTTCTTCGGGCGATCATATGTCACTTTGTCGCTGCGGTCAAAAGGTGAAACCCAAAATTTCAGTCCTGGGCAGCTGTTTTCAGCTGAAGTACCGAGCGAAGCTAATGCTGGGGGCAGAATCCACCGAAACGCGTTCTGTCCCAGAATACGACTTCGCGGGCATGTCGTGAAATTTAATTCTACAAGTATATCCTGTTTTGCGCTTACCGTGGACGGCATCTCTGTGCGCTCATTCTTGACCGCCTACCGGGGAGAACGGCAGCCTATCCAAGGAAAGCTGTGCTATGATCGACTCATGTATCTTTGGCTCAAAAAACATATACGCACTGTGCTATTGGTCGGTTTCCTGCTGGCGATCCTGCCGAGTTACTTGCGGTTGTATTCGCTCACGGGGGCATCGGCAGCCCCAACAATTCTGCTCGGCGACAAGTTTATTGTGAATCGTGCCGCGTACGATTTTCGCGTGCCATACTCCCGCATCACGCTATTCCATACCGGCTCGCTGCGGCGTGGAGACATAGTCCAGGCACAACTCCCTGCCCACATCGGACCTGGCATCAAGCGGGTTCTTGGGCTACCGGGCGAAACGATAGAAGTGCACGAGAATCTTGTCATTGTCAATGGCAAGCCCCTGCCCGTTCAGCCGTTCGACAACAGCAGCTTCGGCTGGGTGCCCGCGGTACACCACATGGGATCCACGGTCGTGATGGAGGACGGCCACTGGGCCGCCTACACGCCGGAAAAGAGCCAGTATCGAAGCACCTCGGCTGTCCAGCTTAATCCCAGAGAGTACTTCCTGATGGGTGATAACCGGGATAATAGCTTTGATTCACGCGCATTTGGTCCAGTAGCGAGGGAACAAATTCTCGGCAAAGTGATTGGGATTATCCCGACCGGCCAACGCGTTGCGAAACGCGATTAAAAAGCTTGCGAATGCTTCGTCTCGCAGCCGAGAACTGGACCACTTGCCTGCATTGTCGCTAGTCAGAAGTATGCCCTGGATTCAAAACAGGCATATGAGAAGTTACCCCAGGCAGGCATGCCGATCATGGCTCTAGGATAATATAGCGAAGCAGCTGTTCTTCCCAATATCCTGCAGACTTTCACGCTCCCATTTGCTTCGCCAGGTCGATCGTATCTTCGGAGGCAATGTCGAATTCGCTGGGATTGATTTTTCCGTCCAGACGACGGCGCCAAAACTCATTGGGATGGTAAATAAATCCGGTACGCACGCTGCAGTCTGCGGCAGCTTTTAGATCTCCGTCGGATGTCCACGTCTCACACCGGTTCGTCCGGCTACGGATCACTTGGCCTTGGCCTGCCCCGTTCCCCGGATCGGTTCATCGGGCGGCACGTCACGCATTATCTTGCGCTTGGCGAACTTCCATTGGCCGTTCACCTTGCGCAGAACATCTTCATAATGTCCGGTACCGATTACCTGCGTCTGTCCGTTCACAAGCTTGACTTCGGTCCAGTATGCGCCGCCTGTCGCCGTATTGCCCTCGATCTTGTAATAGGGATTGCTGATGATATGGGGGACCTCGCGAGCCTTGGCAAGAGGGGTGGGCGGTTTCGAGACCGCGCCCGGTTTCGGGCGATCAAACACGCCGGGGGTTGACAGGAACTTCACGATCGCCGCCGGGGTTTTGACCACGATATCGCCGACGATCATCTCCCCATCAGCTGTGAATAGCGCGCCATAATCATTAAGCCTTTGCTCGTCCAATGCGCGCGGATAAGCACCCACCACAAGATCGGTGATCGCTTGGTGATCCTCGATCGCGGTTAGCCTCGTTTCGAGCGTGTCTGCCGCAAAAGCCTGGGCCCAGAATGCTGCAAGCACAATGCCCAAAGCACCAATAGCTATCTTCATTTTTATCTCCCCGGTTTTCGAACGCGTTGTATCCGACAAACAGAGTAATGTAATGAAACACTGTTCAAGAAGTTGGGCTCATTGTAAAGGAATTGGATAATGCAGGGCAATGAAGATCGAACAGACGAGGAGGCGGTTTCCTGCTGCACCCCAAGGCTTTCCGATCGGGGATTCGAGAATTTGGATTAGCTGATGAAAAATCCGCCTATCACAAGGAACGAGAAACTGGCTTGTGGGAAGTGACGAATCCCTGTTGACGTATACGGCTAACCGTAGAAGTGAATTCCCTTGGTTGTTAATAAGTCGCTCCCTGGGAGATTACGCCTCTCATCCTTCCAATTGCTCCCGTAGTCGGTTAGTTGAAACCGCATGATAGCAGGAACGGAGCTGGATGAATGGCTGTCTACGCCTCCGAACCTTGGTGGAAATCTCCCCCAAAATTTGCATGTTTTCCGAGATTCTCCGAGTTGTTAGATGGATGTTAGATGGAAGGCCCCAATAGGCCTATTTTAACGGTTGGTTTCTGCCTTTAAATCTTGTATTATCAACACAATTTGGGCGGTTAGCTCAGCGGCAGAGCATCGGTCTTACACTACGAAAGCACCCCTTTTGGGCTGATTTCATCTCATTGCAGTTCATTGCTTATCGTATTTAGAAATCAACGATTTCCAGCACTCTCCAATTGCATGCCATCTTTCCGACTTTAGGGTATTTGGGCTGGTCTTGTTAGATGGTGTTAGATGGATAATATCAATTGATGAGAAGGCCTGTGGAACTGAACCGACCTTAGACCAACTAAATGTTTTGTCGGTCAAAACCTGGAGCATAAAATTGTATTTGCACCCCAGAGCTGACTTGCGCTTTAATCGATCTGAATACGGAGATTGAGCCGGCCGCTCGCTTCTCACTCCTGCAAGGCGGGCACAGTTGAAAGCATCTTCTGTAAAATGATCGAACGACTGCTCCGGCGGGCAGCAAAACGATACGGGATCGACTGGCCGCCGAAAGGTGGCCGATAACGGTATCCTTCAAGCATCCGACTCAGAGCCGGCGCGGATGAAGCCCGGGGGAGAAATTTCCAGTGGGCGATTCCCGGGCTCTTTGCGTTCTTGTAAGTAGAGTAGAAGCTCTTGAGAGGCAGCTTTCCAGGCGAGTCCTGAAAAAGTCCTGAAGGAGTTTTTTGTCTTAGGCTGAATGTGTGAATTGCCATGACAGCTTATACATACGAGAACCTTCTCTCTTGGTCGCGTGAAAAGCTCAGGCCATGGCAGCAGGACGCACTTCGCCGGGTGCTCGTGGGCCAAGTTAATGATGCAGATATTCAGATACTAGCTGAAATCTGTTTA
>JBEKKY010000347.1:0-4300 GCA_050010475.1 Acidobacteriota bacterium
TCGCAGGGAGCATCTGCCGTCAACATTACTTTCGTCATCGATACCGACCAACTGCCGGAGGCGGTAAGAGCCTTGCACGATGCCTTCTTCAGGAAGGTTGATCCGCTCATTTTTGAATGACGAATTACGAATGACGAATTACGAATTGAAGCATTTCCAGAGGCTTTTGTTTCAATTCGTCACTCGTCATTCGTAATTCGTAATTTCACTGGAGGTGCCCTGTGAGAATGGCGCTGCTCGGTTACGGGAAAATGGGCAAACTGATAGAGACGATCGCGTTGCGCGACGGTTGGGAAGTCGGCCCGAAGCTCGACATCAACGACAATGCGGGCGGAAGCGGCATCACGGCCGCGTCCATGACCGGTGTTGATGTTGCGATTGAATTCAGTCAGCCCGACGCCGTGCTTTCCAATGTTGAAGCGGCCGCGCGCGCCGGTGTCCACGTGGTCGTCGGGACGACCGGATGGAGCGATAAACGAAGCAGGGTGGAACGGATGGTTCAGGAGTCGGGAATCGGCCTGGTTTATGGTGCAAATTTTTCGCTCGGGATGAATCTGTTCTTCGAGATCGTGTCGCATTCCGCGCGCCTGATCGGCATGCTTCCGCAGTATGATGCTTATATGTGCGAAGAGCACCATCGAGCCAAAAAGGATGCACCCTCCGGAACCGCGCTGAACCTGCTTGATTTGATGCGTCCGCACTTGAGCAACCCGAATCTGAATATTGCGAGCGTGCGCGCCGGCTCGATTCCGGGGACGCACGTTGTGGGTTTTGACAGCGAGGCCGACACGATCCTCTTGGAGCATCGGGCACGCAGCCGCCAGGGCTTTGCTGAGGGCGCTGTTCTGGCCGCGCGCTGGATCGCCGGCAGAAAAGGTTTTTATGATTTCCGGCAGGTATTTCGTGAAATCGTCGGAATAAAATAAAATTGGGGGGTCTTTATGGGCACTCTCGAAGGACTTCAAGGCGTCGGTACGGCTTTGATAACACCATTCCTGTCGAACGGCCAGGTGGATGAAAAGACGCTGGCATCGTTCGTGAACTGGCAGATACAGGAAGGGGTCCACTTCCTCGTTCCTTGCGGCACGACAGGCGAAAGTCCCACGCTGAAGCACGGCGAACATCTTGCTGTTGTCGATGTCACTACCCGCACGGCAGCCGGACGTGTGCCGATCCTGGCGGGGGCCGGCGGAAACGATACGGCAAAAATCATTGACCTGATCGCGGAACTCAAGAAGCTTGGAGTGGACGGAATTCTTTCCGTCTCCCCCTATTACAACAAGCCGACTCAAGAGGGGATCTACCAGCATTACCGTGCCCTGGCCGAATCAACCGACTTGCCTATTATTGTTTACAACGTGCCGGGTAGAACCGGATCGAACATACTGCCCGATACACTGCTGCGGTTGGCGGAGATCCCGAATATCGCCGGAGTCAAGGAAGCCAGCGGCGACATCTCACAGATCGGGGAGATCTGTACGCGGGCGCCCGCTCGGTTTCGAGTGTTTTCCGGTGATGATTCGCTGACTTTGCCGGTCATCGCGCTCGGGGGGCATGGAATCATTTCAGTTGCGTCAAACGAGGCGCCGGGAATGATGTCGAAATTTGCGGCTGCCTGCCTGGAAAATCGCTGGGAGGAAGCACGCAGCTGGAATCGCAAGCTTTATCCATTGATGAAGATCAATTTTATTGAATCGAGCCCGATCCCCGTTAAGGCGGCTCTGGCAATGATGGGAACCATCCAGGAAGTCTACCGTTCCCCCCTGGTTAAAATTTCCGAGGGAGCGCGTGCCAAGGTCGCCTCAGTTTTGTCCAGCCTCAGCTTGATACCCACCGACAAAGGGATCAAGGTATAAGGTGAGGCTTCTGAGTCCCAGGCTATCCTGTTGAATTTCCCCACAAATCGGGGTCGGGGTCGGTATCGGGATCGATAGCATAAGTGATTCGATTCCGATACCGATTCCGACCCCGATAACTTTTAGAAAAGCGGAGGATGCATGGCTCTGGTTTATCCTTTCAGGGGAATTCGTTACAACAAAGAAACGATCGGAGACTTCCAGAAAGTCGTCACACAGCCTTATGACAAAATGACCCCATCGATGCAGGATGAATACTACCGGTGTTCTCCTTTCAACGTTGTACGGATCACACTGAATCTCGAAAACAGAACCAATCCCGAGACTCGATACCCGGATGCAGGCTCGATTTTCCTGAAGTGGATTGCAGAAAAGGTGCTCCTCCAGGATTCCCTTCCCGCCATGTATGCCTATTACCAGGAGTACGCGTTCGAAGGCCAAACCAGGCTCCAGAAAGGATTCATTTCATTGCTGGACCTGAAGAATTCGGAATCGGGCATTATCCCGCATGAAAACACGCTGGCGGCTCCCAAGCAGGACCGCCTCAGGCTGTTGCGCAGCATCGAAGCAAATGAAGATCTCATTTACCTGCTTTATTCGGACGATCGGCTGACAGTCAACCGGATCATGGATGAAAGCATTTCCGGCAGACCTGCTGAAATCGAGGTGAAGGACGAGTATGGCGCCGTGCACAGGGTATGGGCAATCACCGATCCTGAAACATTAAGGAAAATGCAGGATTCCATGCGTTCCCAGAGGCTCTTCATCGCGGATGGACACCACCGATTCGAAACTTCAATCAATTTCATGAACGAATGCAGGGAAAAAGGGTGGGAACCAGCCGGATTGGAATCTTTCGACAAGCGAATGGTGACCTGTTTCAACAGCGTGGATGGGGTCACGATCCTCCCTACCCATCGCATGATCCGAGATCTTCCGGAGTTTGACCCGGGGACATTCCTGCGCAAGATCGAAGACCATTTTGAAGCAGAACCGGTTTCCTCCGCGTCAGCCCTATGGGAAAAAATGAAAAAAGGGCAGAGGGATAATGTTTTTGGTTTTTACCCGGCAACTCTCCGCAAGTTCTATTTTCTCCGGCTGAGGAAAAACGTGGAAGTAGATCGCCGGCTGGATGTCAGTGTCCTGCACTCTTTGCTCCTGGAGCGACTTCTCGGAATTGACGAGAGCAAATTGGCCTCACAGGCGCACCTGGATTACATGCGCGAGCGCGACCTATGCATTAAACTGGTTGACGAGGGCAAATATCAGGCCGCCTTCTTTCTGAATCCAACCACGGCCGAGCAGATGCAGCAAATCGCCTCTCGCGGCGAGCGCATGCCGCAAAAGTCTACCGATTTCTTTCCCAAGCTGCTTGCCGGTTTGATTTTCATGCAGATGAAAATTGCGAAGCAGTGACCTCGAAGGCTCAAAGGCTCAAAGATTCTTAGAGTCTTTGAGCCTTCGAGTCTTCGAGTTTAGATTTTTTCCGATATGGCCTTCGCTTGAGTAAATAGCAATAGATAGTCCCGGCCCCCGGCTTTGGAATCGGTACCGCTCATGTTGAATCCGCCAAAGGGATGAACTCCGACCAGCGCGCCGGTGCATTTTCGATTGATATACAGATTCCCGACATGGCATTCCTCTTTCGCTTGCCGGACATGTTCTCTGTCTGTGCAATAGACCGAACCTGTTAATCCATACTCGCTGTCGTTGGCTATCTCTATAGCCTCATTCAAATCCTTGGCCTTCATTACAGTCAATACCGGCCCGAAGATTTCCTCTTTCGCAATGCGCGATTTGGGATCGACATCAATGAAGACGGTCGGCTGGATAAAAAACCCGTCCCCTTCCGCCCGACCTCCGCCGGTCACAAGCTTCCCCTCTTTTTTGCCGATCTCGATATATTGGAGAATGCTCTTCATCGCATGCTCGTTGATCACCGGTCCCATATCGCTTGTGGGATCCATCGCCGGACCGACTTTGATATTTGCGGCTTTCTCCGCGAGTCGCTGAACAAAGGTTGGATAGATTTTTTCATGAACAATCAACCTCGAACACGCAGAACACTTTTGTCCCTGGTATCCGAATGCGCTGACGATCGCTCCGGCAAGCGCCGCGTCGAGATCGGCGACTTCGTCAACAATAATGAAATCCTTGCCCCCCATCTCCGCCACGACACGCTTAATCCATATCTGGCCCGGTCTCGGGCGGGCCGCTTCTTCATTGATATGCAGGCCGACTTCCTTGGAACCGGTAAATGCGATAAACCTCACCTTGGGATTTTCGACAAGAATGTTGCCAACCGTGGACCCGCTGCCCGTTAAAAAATTGACAACTCCAGGGGGAAGCCCGGCCTCCTGCAAAATGCTCATGAAAAATGCAGCGACCGCCGGAGCATCAGAAGACGGCTTAAGCACAACGGTATTGCCGGTCACTAAAGCGGC
>JBEKKY010000348.1:0-4293 GCA_050010475.1 Acidobacteriota bacterium
TTGGGGAAGTTCAAAAGAACGATCCGCTTTCCCGGTTTGCCGGCATTGAGTGCTCTTGAAAAAGCAGCCACATCGAAGCCGCCGTTCACGAAAGTGTTATAGAAGGTAAATTTCGCTCCGTAAGTTTCGCAGAATACAAGTTCGTAATTATCCCAATAGAGGTCAGGGATGAGGATCTCATCATCCGGGTCCACGAAAAGGTAACCTGCGATCGAGAGGCCATGAGTCAACGCCGCCGTCACCACCGGCTGGCTAAACAGTTTGCCTTTCAGTCCGGGATTCTTGATGGCCAACAATTTGCCCCATTCCTCCCGCAGCTTTGCCAGTCCGAAACTGGGGGCATACAAAAACGAATCGGAGGGAATATTGACCATCTCTTCCATGCATTCGAGAGTGAGGGGCGAGCCGTCATTCTCCAATGCCGTTCCGATGGTTGCGTTAATCTTGGCATTTTTCGCTTCGGCGGTCTGCCCCAGGATGCCCTTGAAAGGGAAATAGATTGCTTTCCCGCGCGCTGAAAGCATATCCAGGATTTGCGGGGCGCCTGCTGCGATGTCCTTATTCAACCCTTCAGCCAAGGGGTTATGGGCGTTCATTGTATGCTCCGTTTGAAACAATTTAAAATTTGTGTACGGAATCCGTTCTTTTATCCGAGTCGCTTGATCAGCGAATCGAGCTGATTGCGAAGCTCTTTGGGAAGCTTCGCGCCAAACTTGGCATAATGGTCGGTTTTAATATCCTTAAGCTCGGCCAGCCAACCGGAGACATCCACATCAAGCAACTCTTTCATATTTTCTGCGGTTACACCGGCAGGCCGCTCGATCGCGTCTTCCATAGGCATGAAACCGATTGGAGTTTCCACGCCTTTCCCGATACCATCGCAACGTTCAAAAACCCATTTGAGAACCCGACTGTTCTCGCCATAACCGGGCCAGAGCCACTTTCCGTCTTTGGTCTTGCGAAACCAGTTCACAAAAAAGAACTTCGGCTGTGAGCCCAATGGAGTGCGCTCCCCCATTCTGATCCAATGTGCGAAGTAATCGCCCATGTGATAACCGCAGAAGGGGAGCATGGCAAATGGGTCGCGGCGCACCAACCCGATCTTGAGATCGAGCGCCGCCGCTGTAATTTCGGAACCTGCAATGGATCCCATGAATACGCCGTGGTTCCAGTCAAAAGCCTGGGTTACCAATGGTATGGTGGATGGACGGCGACCTCCGAACAGAAATGCGTCAATCGGCACGCCGGCAGGATCTTCCCATTCAGGCGCTATGGATGGGCACTGCGCTGCCGGTGCCGTAAAACGGGAATTGGGATGGGCAGCGGGCGATTGGGATTTGTTGGCTTTGTCCTGCATCCATGGCTTCCCCTGCCAGTCGATCAGCCTGCCGGGAGCATCATAGCCGATACCTTCCCACCAGATGTCGCCATCCTCGGTCAGAGCAACATTCGTAAAGATTGTATTTCTCTCGAAGGAGCGCATGGCATTCGGATTCGAATTCATGGATGTTCCCGGAGCCACGCCGAAAAATCCAGCTTCGGGATTGATGGCGTAAAATCTGCCATCCTTTCCGGGTTTCATCCAGGCGATATCGTCGCCGATGGTCTCAACTTTCCAGCCCGGGATTGTGGGGACAAGCATCGCAAGATTGGTTTTGCCGCAAGCCGAGGGGAAGGCGGCGGCAACATACTTGGATTTTCCTTCAGGGTTCGTAATCTTCAGAATAAGCATGTGCTCGGCCAGCCAACCCTCCTCCCTGGCGATCACCGAAGCGATTCTCAGTGCCAGGCACTTTTTGCCGAGAAGAGCATTCCCGCCGTAACCGGAACCGTAAGACCAGACTGTTTTCTCTTCCGGGAAATGGGCAATATACTTCTTCTCGAGCGGAGCGCAGGGCCATTGGCCGGCATCGTCCTGGCAAGAGAGCAACGGCTTGCCGATTGAATGAAGACAAGGAACGAATTCACCCGAATCCCCGAGCGCTTCAAGAACCCTCGTTCCGACTCTGGCCATGATATGCATGTTGGTCACGACGTACGGAGAATCGGTGATCTGAATGCCGATCTTGGCGATAGGAGAACCTATCGGGCCCATCGAAAACGGGATGACATACAGGACACGACCTCTCATGCAACCCGTGTAAAACACCTTCATTGCCTTCTTCAGTTCCTCAGGGTCAATCCAGTTGTTTGTTGGGCCCGCGTCGTCTTTGGATTTCGATGCTATAAACGTGCGATTCTCGACGCGTGCGACATCGGACGGATCGGAGCGGAATAAGTATGAGTTGGGCCGCTTCGCAAGCGGAACAGCCAAGCCGCCGTCTACCATAATCTTCATTAATGAATCGTACTCAGCTTTTGTGCCATTGCACCAGACGACACTGTCCGGGCGAGTCATTATTGCAATCTCATTCACCCATGCTAGAAGCTTGGGGTTTTTTGTCTGAACGTTCACTGAGTCTCCTTACTTATGGAAAACTGTAAGAATTAAAGAGCAGAGAGTCTTGGATACACCAAACTGTCTTTCGCTTCCGCAGCATTCACCATAACAAAAGCCTCCAGACCGCTCCGCGTTGGCAGGGCTCTTAATTGCTTAAGGTACTTATCGTCTAAAAGCGATTATATCCTTTTCGCTAATGCGGTCAAGAAACACTCCCGGCCGACATTGCCAGCCGTGCAGAAGTCACTGCAGGAAGGTACATGCATCAACAGCTGACTCCAGACGGACTCGCCCTGATGCGATTCAGCGCCCCCTTCTCGCTTATCCATATAATTGGTATGCTTTAGCCGGAAGCGTTCATCTACAGCGTTCAAAGGAGGCACGGGATTACAATGGCTAAACTAGAACTAGACGGCAAAACGTACGAGTTTCCAGTGGTCATCGGATCGGAAGGGGAGCGAGCCATTGACATTTCTTCACTGCGCAGCAAGAGCGGTTACATAACGCTGGACGAGGGGTACGGAAATACCGGTTCCTGCGTCAGCAACATCACCTTCATTGACGGCGAGAAGGGCATATTGTGCTACCGCGGCATCCCGATTGAACAGCTCGCGGAAACTTCCACATTTATTGAAGCCGCATACCTGTTGATCTGGGGGAAGCTCCCGACCACTCAGGAGTTAAGTAGCTTCTCACAGCTTTTGACCAAGAACGAGATGCTGCATGAGGATATGAAATTTCACTTCGAGGGTTTTCCCACCCATGCCCACCCGATGGCGATTCTTTCCTCGATGATCAACGCGGCAGGTTGTTTCTTTCCTGAAGTGATCGAGGATCATGAGCTGTTTGTAATGCAAGCAGCGCGGCTGATTTCGCAGGTCAGGACGATTGCCGCATTTTCCTTCCGCAAGTCGCTTGGGTTGCCGATCATCTATCCGAAGCCCAGCTATAAATACACAGCCAACCTGCTCCATATGATGTTCTCGGAACCCTATCAGGATTATGAATTGCTGCCTGAAGTCGTTCATGCACTGGATTTGATCTTCCTCCTGCACGCAGACCATGAGCAGAATTGCTCAACCGCAACCGTCAGGATGGTGGCTTCCAGCAAAGCCAACCTGTTCGCAAGCGCCGCAGCCGGTGTGTGCGCGCTTTGGGGCCCGCTGCATGGAGGAGCGAATCAAGCCGTTCTGGAAATGCTCAGAGAAATCCACAGATCCGGGGATAATGGGTCAAAGTTCATAGAACAGGCAAAGGACAAGCATTCAGGAAAGCGGCTGATGGGATTCGGCCACAGAGTCTATAAGAACTATGATCCCCGAGCTCGAATCATCAAGAAGAAGTGTGATGAATTGCTCTCGGTTCTCAAAAAGAAAGATCCTCTGCTTGATATCGCAAAACGCCTTGAAGAAGCGGCACTGAGCGATTCCTATTTTATTGAGAGGAAGCTGTACCCCAACGTTGACTTTTATAGCGGAATCATCATGCAGGCGATAGGAATTCCGATCAATATGTTCACCGTAATGTTCGCAATCGGTCGCATGCCGGGGTGGATCGCCAATTTTAAAGAAATTGCGGATGACCATGATGGGCATATCAGCCGGCCCCGGCAGATCTATAATGGACCGGTGGAGAAAAGCTACATCCCGATCGGCAAAAGAGGATAGGATTTTTGATTTACGATTTACGATTGCAAAAATTCGTCAATTGTCAATCGTAAATCGTCAGTCAGAAACCTCCGGCCAAGCCGGAGGCTTGAAAACCGTGAACCGCTCAAAGCGGTTGTTCTGTTACCGTTAGCCACTCAAAGTGGCCGGCCCTATTTGAACATATCCAGCTGATCCATTCGTTGG
>JBEKKY010000349.1:0-4288 GCA_050010475.1 Acidobacteriota bacterium
TTGATTGCGCCGCTATCAATTCAATTGTTATAGGCCCCTCTAGCCTGTCCAATTCTAAGGAGGACCGCGTTGTTTGCTGTCGATTTTGAACCCGTCGGACGCCGCGGAAACTGCCCCGAGGATCAATCAATCCTTGAATGCGCACGCCGGCTGAATGTGGACATTCTCAGCCTCTGCGGCGGCGCCGGCGCATGTCACCGGTGCAAAGTGCAGGTGATTTCCGGGAATGTCTCCCATCTTACTGCCGAGGAAAAATCGGTCCTGGGTGAACGGGAGCTGAGTCAAAACTACCGTCTTGCATGTTTGACCTATCCAAGAGGGAAGGTCAAAATCCACGTTCCAGCCGAATCCCTCTCGGCTCCGCAGCGGACGCAGGTGGAAGGTCTCGAGTTGGATGTCGACCCGGAGCCTCCTGTCCGCAGCCTGAATGTGCAATTGACGGAACCGTCTCTCAAAAATCCGGAGTCAGACGATCAGAACCTGTGGGGGGCGCTAGCCCGGAAGCACCAAATACCGCCCGGAAGTATTGATCTGCTTGTTCAGCAAAGTCTGTCTCCGCGGTTGCGCGAGTCGGCATGGGAGGTGCGGGTCGCTCTTCGGGAGAGTGAAATCGTTGCAGTGGGTCCTTCGTCTGTTCGCTGGCTGGGTCTTGCGGTCGACCTCGGAACGACCAAAATTGCGGTCTACCTGATGGATATGGAAACCGGAAAGATGCTGGGTTCAAAGGGACTGATGAATCCGCAAATTTCCTATGGGGAGGATGTCGTCTCGCGCATCTTTGCTGCCGGCAAATCAGTGGAGAATGCTATAAAACTTCAAGCGCTGCTTGTCGACGCGCTGAACCGGACCGCAGCGGAATTGTGCGCAGAAATTCATGCCGGTCCATCGGACATCGTCGAAGCGGTTGTCGTGGGGAACACGGCCATCCATCACCTGTTTCTGCGGCTGCCGGTCAGCCAGTTGGGATTGTCCCCATATGTTCCGGCAGTCCGGTCGGCGATTGACATCAAGGCGAGGGATCTTGGGTTGCAAATAGCGCCCGGGGCATACGTGCATTTGCTTCCCAACATTGCAGGCTACGTCGGCGCGGACCACGTGGCGATGCTGCTGGCGACGAGGATCGCTGAAGCCGAAAATGTAGTGCTCGCATTGGATATAGGGACGAATACCGAGATTTGCCTGAGCCACCATGGAAGGATGACCAGCGTCTCCTGTGCTTCCGGTCCGGCATTCGAAGGGGCGCAGATCAAATTTGGTATGCGTGCGGCGCCCGGCGCAATTGAGCATGTGCGTTTATCGGATGAGAAACTGGAGATCCAGACCATTGCCAACGCACCGCCCGTCGGCATCTGCGGTTCAGGTCTGCTCGACGTAGTTGCCCAGCTTCGTTTGAATAACGTAATTGGCGCCAACGGACGAATGGGGCCACACCCCCTCGTTCGTAAGGTGGGTGACAGCACGGAGTTTGTATTAGTGGAACGCGACGGACAGGACGCAATCACGGTGTCACAGAAGGATGTGCGGCAGCTGCAATTGGCGAAGGCGGCCATCCGAGTCGGCATACGCGCCTTGCTCGAGGCAGAAGGGTTGTCGGAAGACCGGATCGATGAGGTGATCATTGCCGGTGCATTCGGAACGTTTATAGACGTGGAGAGCGCTATTGCAATCGGAATGTTGCCGCATCTTCCGCTCGATCGCTTCAAACAGGTGGGCAACGCAGCGGGAACCGGAGCCCGACTGGCGCTCATTTCCCGGAGCCAGCGTCTGCAGGCGCAGCGGATTGCTTTGCGGGACGGATACATCGAATTAGCCTGCATACCGGATTTCAATCGCAAATTTGCCGAAGCAAGTTCCATGGGCTGGGCGTCGCAAACTAAAGACGCTTAACCACGAAATACACGAAACAACACGAAAGAATTTTCGAGACATTTTTTCGTGTTGTTTCGTGTGTTTCGCGGTTGTCCAACAAGCCGAACAGGAGAAAAGCCTATGCAGAAAAACTGGTCGGAATTGACGCGTGATCAGAAACGGGAAGAGAGAATGAAGAACTGGCTCTCTGGAACCGGAATCAATTTCCGAGATGCCAAAGCGGAGAGACTGTACAAGGAAAGGGTAAACCGCCAGAAAAAGGTCATGATGTGCGAAATCCCCGACCGCGTGCCGGTGCAGATTCCGTCGGCCAATTTTCCGGCGTATCACTCGGGCTATACCATGAAGCGGGTAATGAACGATTACGAAGCGATGGAACGGGCCTGGCTCAAGTTCATGGAAGATTTCTACGACGACATGGACAATTTCATGGGACCCGGTTTCGTGCATTCCGCGCCGGCGATGGAAATGATCGATTACAAATCCTACAAATGGCCCGGTCATGGATTGGGCGACGATGTGAATGCCTATCAGTTCGTGGAAGAAGCGGTCATGGAACCGGACGAATACGATGCCTTGATCGAAGATCCTTCCGACTTTTCGTTCAGGGTCTTAATCCCGCGCACGACTGGGACTCTAAAGCCGTTGGCCAACTTTCCGGCCCTCAACACGTTGCTGTTTCTGTCTCTGATGGTTGCCTACCCGTTTATCGACCCGAATATGCGGGCCGCTTTCCAATCGCTGATCAAGGCCGGGGAAGAATTGGAAAAGTGGCAGAAGCATGTGATGGCAGTGAATAAAGCGGCTTTGGAAGCCGGATTCCCGTCGGCATTCGGAAGCCTCGCCATTGCGCCGTTTGATGTGATCGCCGATTTTCTGAGGGGGACGAAGGGAGTCATCCTGGACATGTACCGGTGTCCGGACAAGCTGATGGCAGCGGTTGACAGGATCACAGGGCTTACCATTAAGCGAATCATATCCACGCTGAACGCCACCGGCGGCTTTACCGCGAGTTTCCCGCTGCATAAGGGGGACGACACGTTCATGTCGCGGAAGCAGTTCGAAAAGTTCTACTGGCCCTCACTCAAGAAGGTCATGGATGCATTGATCGAGGAGGGGATTTCGGTTCACCTGTTTGCCGAAGGCGCTTACAACGAACGTCTGGATTACATCAAAGATTTCCCGAAGGGCTGGGTGACGTGGCAATTTGACAAAACCGATATGGCGAATGCCAAAAAGATTGTCGGCGGCACATGCTGCATCGTCGGAAACGTGCCCGCATCGGTCGTGATTACCGGTACCGCAAAAGAAGTGAAACAATGCTGCCGCAAGCTGATCGAGACCTGTGCTCCCGGCGGAGGATACGTTTTGGCCGCCGGCGCGGCTGCAACAGAAGCGCCGGCGGAGAACTTGCGCGCCTTTATGGCCGCCGCAAAGGAATACGGCGTCTACGGCGCTTCGCTGGCTGCCGGTTCGTAGGGGAATGAGGTTGTGTATTTGGAATCCGGCTGACCGGGTTTTAGGATCAGTCTGGTCGGGTTGGCCGTCGAGTCGATGAAGTGGATTTGCTGGCAGCGGGCTTGAAAGGCCGGTACTCTAGCTGTGTTGTTTGCCCACAGTGTCGGTCGGAAAAGAAGACCCACTTCGGTGTCATGTCCGCCCATCCTCGATTTGGCTCGACTGCTGTATCGTCTTAGGGTGACAGCGGATTTGTGACCCGAGTCACAAATCGGGGAGTGGTGAGCGCAGAGGAGCGGAAGAGCATCGAATCGCAGGAAATTCGGTATCCGAAGGGTTGGTAATGAACACACGGGCGGGAAGAAAGAAGGCTATAGCGCAAAGATCCCCAGCTACACGCGTGGGAACTCAAAAATGACGAACGAAACCGTGGCTAGACAAGCTAGGAAATAGCGATTTTGCAGGAGAACATTGCGCCGATGGAGTGTTATCTGCCCGTGTAGAGGGGATATGAAATCGTGAAGTATCGCTCCGACTCCCCGTAGTCTCCTGTCATTCTGTAGTAGCGCGCCATGTTGTGGTACAGGAGCCCGTAGTCCGGTTTGAGTTCTATGGCCTGCTGCAGCAGAGGAAACGCTTCGGCAGGGCGGTTGGCCTTGAGATAGGCATCCGCAAGGGTCGAGCACGCAGCTGGATGCTGCTCACCAAAGGTTAGGACTCTCGATCGGCAGCTTGCGCATGCTACTTGTTCCTGGCCATCGGAGCTTCGGGGTGCTGCTTTGCCTGAGCGAGAAGCTCTTCCACTTGAGCGCGCTTCGGATGGTTCGGATTCGTCTTAAGAAGCTTCTGCCAGGCGTCAATCGCCTCTTTCCGGTTGCCCTGCGCATACCACCGCACAAAGCCAATGTTGAACAGTGCGTCGGGATTGTTGGGATCGAGACGCAGCGCGTGATTCCAAGCG